>CAYUHB010000171.1:0-2570 GCA_964444355.1 uncultured Methanosarcinales archaeon | reverse complement strand
CTGGCGCAAAAGAACATCCTGCTGAAAAAACGGCAAGCCAATGTTGACCTCTGCTCGCTAAACTTGCGAAATGACCTGACGCAGGTACACTATGTCGAGATGCTGCGCGCACAGGATTTTCTCAGAAAGCACCACGAGCTCAACATTTTTTTCAAAAGCACAATGGAAAAAATAAGAGAACCATTCTACACTCTTCTCGTGTTTGGTTCTTATGCAAAAGGAACTGAAGCCAAGCATTCAGATATTGATATGCTCATAATAACTCCTTCAAGAGAGCCAGGAGAAGAAATAGAGCGCATCATAAACACCGAAAGCATTTTCCTCAAGCGAAAAGTGCAAACCATAGTTCTCGATGAAAAAGAATTCACAGCGAACCTATCAGACAAAAAACTAAACGTCGTGCAGGAAGCCTTTAAAAACCACGTCATCATCACAGGCGTCGAATCATTTTACAACGGGGTAAAACAAACATTATGACTGAAGAAAAAGAACTCTCCCAGGCAGAGAAGAACGTCCAAGACTACTTAAACGAGGAATTACTGACAAAAAAGCCAGAACACCAGCAATTCGCGCCATTCTACCTGAAAAATGCAAAGATGTCATTCCAAGTAGCACAGTTTCTTTTCAATCTGTCCACAAATCCTGACACCAAAAAAAGCGCAGGCGTTCCAGAAGATTTTGAATGCTTCCTCTGGGTTGTTGTCGCATCTTACTACAGCATGTTCTACACTGCAAACGCCGCCTTGTCCAAACTCGGCTTCAAAGTAGGAGAAAAGTTCGCCCACAAAATCACCCAAGACGCACTCCTTGTTTACTTCATCAAAAACAACAAACTTGCAAAATACCTTTTGGACGAGTACAATCAAACCAAAAATGAAGTTCTCAACCTAATGGGCTTAAACGAAGAAGAACTCCTAAAAGAATTCCAGCTCAAAGCAAAACAGCTCATAGCAACCTTTGATTACCAGCGCAAAAGACGCGGAGAATTCCAGTACGAAATCCAAACAAGCGCAAAACAGCACACAGCCCAATTAAGCCTGGACAGAGCAAGAACATTCATCCAGGAAATGAACAAAATCATTGACAAGATGTGAGACTAATAGAGTTGCTATTTTTACTACTTTTAAGTTATTACATTTAGAAAGATTTTTAAATAGCTCGTCCTAAAATACTCTTCATGAGTCTATACAAGAAATTGCTTGCAGGAGTGGCAGCTACAGCGGCTTTTATACTGCCGGGAGACTTTTCAGCCAAAAAACCAGAAGCTCCAACAGCGCAAAACGGACTGGAACAAAGAATTAGCGATAACATCACAGAGACAGAAGTGCCCAAACAATTCAAACCACTAACACCAGCAGATGAAAACACACTAAGCATGCTGGAACTTTTTGTACCGCAATATCATTCAGAACTAGACAAAAAACTTGAAAAAGGAATTATTAACGCAGAAGAGTCATCTGAACTGTTAAGAATGCAGGTTCTGGCGCCAGTACTTGGTTTTATCCTTGAAAAAAATACAGAATTATACAAATACATGACCGGCAAGGCAGGAAAAACAGTATTTGAAGGAGACGAGTTCCTAAAATATCTGGAAGAATATTTCCTGGAAAGAGGATATTCCTGCATTCACCAATGCAAAAAAACCGAATACGGAACAACACATTCAATTAGGGCGGCCAGAATATTGAAAACAGCCATCGTAGATGGAATACTCTGGGGAAACAAAGTAAACGGGACAATACAATATCTTGATGAGCCAAGAGTGCAGGAATACGTTGCAACAAAGAGAAGTAAAGAGAAACGATTATTCTCTGCAGAAAACAGAAATGACCTGATTTACATATTTGCCAACTCCAACGAGTTCGTAATCGACAAATTAAGTGAAGAAGTAAAATGGCATCATATAAAAGAGCCAACAACAAGAGAGGAATTTCTAAAAATACTAATAGCAAAAGGACTCCAAAATGAAAGCAGGCCAGTTGAGAAAATGAAAAAACTGGATCTCATACATGAAGCAATGCACATAATCTACAAAAAAACACACAAATACCCGGTAGAATCTGATATATATAAAAGAAACATGGATGAATTATCCTCTTTCCTAACAGAACTAAGAAATGAAAATACAGACTTCATCTATTTCAAGCTTGGAACCATATTCAACTCACTATCTATAGAATATGCAGGAGCAAACAAAATATTATTCGACTACTTCCTTACAGAAATAGAAGGAAACAGACAGGAATACAAAAACGTAGATTTCGCTCTTTTTGACAAAACACAAGAAATAGAGGACCTGCTGATGCAACTACCTAAATTAACAGCAAGCCAGATAAGAAATTTGGCAGAAAAATGCTTCAACCGCCACTTCCCAGAATTAAACAAAGCTTATAATCCTGCAGACAAATAAAACAAATGATGAACATCATAACAGATGAAAAACTTGCGAAATACTTTGACATAACAGGCAGAGCGCTAAAAAAAGCCAAAAAAGCAAAACCAGAAGCAGACGTCATTCTAGATATGGCAAACAGGTATTATGAAGATGCAAAGCACTTCAAAGACAAAGG
>CAYUHB010000170.1:0-2594 GCA_964444355.1 uncultured Methanosarcinales archaeon | reverse complement strand
CTTCGAGTCTTCTTGAGCAGAGTTTTATTTTCTTGCCTTTGTGCACCTGTACTCTTTCGCCGGCGTATTTTTCTTCTACAATTACGGGGTATCCTATTTTGTGTCCAATTTCGTCTATGTCTTTTACTCTTTGGCAGAGCATTGATTGTATTGGCACTCCTACTTCTACTCCTATTTTTTTGATGCTATTGATGCCTCCGTGCGCGAGTGTTCTTGCTATTATTCCGATGTCTGGGCAAATGTTGTAAGCGTGCTCTAATTCTTTTCTTGCTTCTTTGTGCGCGTATGCTGTTGCGAGTGCGTCGAGTATTGTTTTGTCTCCTGCGCCCAGTCTTAAGTCTCCCAAAACTATTCTCGCAAGATATCTTGCTTCGAGCGGGCTTGCTTGTGATAATAATTTTGCCAGCAATGTTATCTTCCTGTCCTGGCTTCCTCCTCCTTCTGCCTGTGCTATTTTGTGGAGTGTTTCAAATACTGTCTTGACTGTGAGTGTTCCTTTTCCTGCGTGTTCTTCTGCTGTTTTTCCTATGTCTCCCAGTTTCTTGTATTGCTGCAGGACCGCTGCTTCGTTTTCTCCGCCTGCCATTGATATGCTTTTGACAACCATTTTGTCTGCCATGCCGAGATTAATGTCTGCGTATTGTGATGCTATCTGTCCGAGTGTGAGATAAACTGCTTTCTCAAGCTCTTGTTTTGGTGTTTTTTTGAAGAAATTGCTCAGTATTTCCCTCATCGCGATATACGAGCTCGTGTTCTCTAGTTTTTCGTAGAGGTGTGCCAGTTCTAAGAATTTCATTCATCCATCCTCTTCGCCGCTCTGCCTCGACATGTCGAGGTGACTTTTCTCTCCCCTTGCAAGGCGTGGGGAGAAAAAGTCAGTCAGAGACCAGAGCGGCGGATAAAAAGCATAATGTTTCATAGTCTTGCGAATCTTCTTTCGTGGTGGAAGTTTTTCAAATATCCTGTTTTTTTGTGCACGTCAATTGTTGCATAATCGTACTGCAGTGTTGCTGTCGCGTCCAGTATTGTTCCTCTTTTGTATTTTCCTCTTGACAGCCAGCTTATCAGGCAGTATTTTCCTTCCAATGGGTTTTTTGTTATAAGAATGTAGTCGTGTCCGTCTTGTTTTTTCCATTTGATGTCACTGTTTTCTATATCAACAATCAGGGGTATTCTGTATGTTCTTTTTTTTGCGTATTTTTTGTAGAATTCCGGTGCTTTTCTTTTTACAGTGCTTGCGTACTGCAGGTTGAGTTTTTTTGTTTGTTTGCATACCGGCGAGCAGGGCGTGTGCGCGATGAATGGGAATTTTTGGTCGCAGTCGTGGAGTCTTTTGTAGTATTGGTATGCTCCGTATTTTCTTGCGAGCTGCGCTTTGTTGTGGTCTCTTATGAATGTTTCAGTGCAGCACGCTGGATACCCGTATATGACTCCTGCGAGTTGGTCTGCTGTGTCGTGTTTTTTCTGTTTGAGAAGTGTGGTGTATTCGAGGAATTTTGCGTTGTATTCCTTGTTTTTGAACAGGTCATACCCATACCAGGTTCCTTTTAGCTTCCATACTGCTGCATTGCCTTTTATTCCTGTTATTTCTTCATATCCTTTTGGTCTGCTTGCCTCGAATAATATGCTGTTTTCTTTTAGTAAGTCTTCAAATTCGTGCTTGTCGTGCAGGTTTTTCTCTATGCGCATGTGTATGTAAGTTGATGGTTTTGCGCCTGATAGGAATAGTGTGAGTTTTAGCTTGGAGTTGGCGTCAAACGCGTCTGATTTTTGCACGAATTTTAGCAGGTTTTCGTTCATTTTTTCCTCTTTTTTCTATGTATTCTTTTATTGATGTGAATCCTTCAAATATTCCGCCGAACATTGTGACGAACGACAGGAAAAGCAGTGATATGCTGGCTGTTAAAAACGTTATGAATGCCTGCAGGGCTGTCCAGACGTTTCCGCTGATTATTGTTGCCACTATTCCTATTATCAGTATGACTGATGAGAATATTATTTCTGCCACGAATGCTTTCCAGTGTGATGCAAAGCCGAATATCCAGTGGATTACAAGCCCTGCTCCTGTGCCGAGCATTGTTGCTGAGAATAGTATGAATATTATTGAGGCGATTGTTGCTGCTGTTGTCTGCATCACACCTATTGTCTGTGTTTTTACCATCGCATCTGCGAGATACGAGAGGAGTATTCCTATTCCGAATGTCAGAAGCCCTATCCATATTGAGATTCTCATATTGCTGTTTAGTCGTATTGTGTTTTTAAAGGTGTCGCTGTAGGTATTCCTTGTAACAGGCCTAAAATAGTAATACTTATATACTAGTATTACTTTATTACCTTTATGAGTGAAGTTAAAACTATCAAGGGTATTGATGATGAAACCTGGACCGGCTTTAAGGGTCTTGCTGTCAGGAATAGGATGAAGGCTGCAACGATGTTTAAGGTCTTGGTCGATGAGTATGAAAGAAAATCATCAAGTTTTTGGGATGACATATTCAGTCATAAGCCTGTTTTTTCTCCTAAGGAGTATGATGAAATTGAGGCGCGGATGAAAAAAATCCGCAAGGAGTACGGCTGGAGAATATGACTCTTTTGCT
>CAYUHB010000169.1:0-2600 GCA_964444355.1 uncultured Methanosarcinales archaeon | reverse complement strand
CCAACACTCGGCATAAACTCATGAGCCTCATCAATAAGAAGCCAACAAATCGGCATCTCAGACTCCTTAGGCTCATCATGCTCTTCAACAAGATAATGAATAGCCTCATGAACAGCAGCATACTCCTCATCCTTTCTCGCCTTCATACGCTCAATAAACAACTTCATACAAACAAGACCCATAACAAGATGCTTAATACGCCAGCCATTAGGCATAACAGCATAAGCACTCAAATCAAGAATTGAAATCTGACCGGCTTTGGCAAGCTCCTTAACAGGAGTAGCCTCAGGAGAAAAAACACCCCACTCCTCAACCGCCACAAAACGATTCCTTGCAGCCTGCCTGACATGAATTTCCTCAGTCTTATCCTCCTCGATGGCTTTAACAATATCAGGAATATCATACTGTCTGCCGGACTTCTTCAGCTCAAGAATCAAACGCTCAATAAAAACGGCAATAGGGTCAGTTGACTGCGGTTCAAAAGTCAAATTCCAATCCTCAGGAGACAATTCAGCAGGATTCAAAGCAAAAGCAACATCAGCAGGAATACCCTCCTCCTTCCACTTCTTGAAAAAACCAAAAGGAGTATAGATTTTAACATCAATGCCCTTGCCTTCAAAACCCCACTCCTTTAGCAAAGGCTCATCCCTGTGATTAGGGTACTTCATAGTCCAATAAATGCCCATAGTATCAAAAATAATAACAGACAAACGATTACGCATCTCATCAGGAAGAGAAGCAATACCCTCAGCAATAACACCCATGCAATAAGACTTGCCAGAACCACGCTTGCCACACACAAAAACAACGTGAGCCTTATTCAAGTCGAGAAAAACAGGCTGGGAAAGAGCAGTAACAGCACCCATCTTAACATAATGCTTACCAAGAAAAACAGTGCCAACAGTACCATACTTCTCCTGATCCTTCTGCTCACGTCCAAGAATAACTTCAAACACCATCTTTTAGAAGGAAAAGAAAGAAGAAATATAAAAAGTATAGTTATTTCTGCTTACAGCATCGCAGCAGTCACAATGTTCAGCCTGCAGGAAGCAGGATCAACCTTTGAGTCCATTGCAACAATGTGCTTAATGGAAGTCTTATCAGCAACCTCAACAAGCAAAGAATCAACAACACCATCAAACACGACAGCATAAACGCCTGCGTTCAAAGACTTCAAAGTGCTGTTAAGCTCTGCAAAAGGAACCTTGCCAAGAACACTCAACTTCTCATCAAGCACATAAGCGCCCCGAGTGCCAATCAAAGACTCAAGCATTTCGCCAAGACGCCTGCGCTCTTCATCACGCAAAACAGGCTTGGAACGAGCCACAGGAGCCGGCATAACAGGCATCGGGCGAGGAGGAACCGAAGCAGGCATAGGCGGCCTTGTAATAACAGGCTTCCTGATAGACTGAGAAGTGTCAATGTTTGACAATTCAAGCTTTGCCTGCTCAGCAGTAATCCTGCTACGCAACGCCTTATGAATCTCCTTCTTTGCAAGCTCCTCAACTTCCTTGCCATCAGGAGCACACGTGACAAAATCAATCTCTGCCACGTTCAACAAGTCACGAATGATGAGATTACCGCCACGGTCACCATCAACAAACACGACCAAGTCCTTGCGGTGAGACAACTCAATAATTGTCTGAGGCACAGAAGTACCATTCATAGCAATAACGTTCTTGAAACCGTGCTTAAGCAGGTTAAGAACGTCTGCACGGCCTTCAACAACAATAATCTCATCAGAGTCATCAATAGACGGACCTGCAGGAAGACGGTCTTTACCGTACTCGCAAATCTCCATAACACGGACAGAGTATGCAACCTCCTCTGCAATCTCAGTGCTGTCAGGCATAACCTGGTCCATCAACTGCTTGAGCAACTGCTTAGCCCTTTCAATAACAAAGCTACGCTTGCTTACACGAACGTCCTCGATATTCTGAACCTTGACCTTAGCATTACAAGGACCAATACGCTGAATGATTTCCAAAGCAGCAGCAACAATAGCAGTCTCTGCCTTGTCCAACGAGCTCGGAATAATGATACTGCCAACGCTCTTGCCACCCTTAGTATCAATATTAACCTCAATACGGCCAATCCTGCCAGAACGCTGAAGCTCTCTAAGCTCCAAATCTTCGCCTAACAAACCTTCTGTCTGACCAAAAATAGCACCAATAACATCAGGCCTATCAACAACACCTTCAATCTCAATCGTTGAATTAATAATGTATTTTGATGATACCGGACTGATTTTTCCCATTTTATTTTCCCCCAATACGGCTAAAACAGAACAAGTCCAACCAAAACAAACTAAATCAACCTTATTTATGCTGATTCTGGGTGTTTTTGGCTCATTTTTGAATGATTTTAATGATGAATGATTATTATCAACTGACTTGTTCTATTCCAGCTCGATTTTGATTTTGAGCTTAAGAAAGGTCTTGTAGCCCTATACACTAACCCCCAAGGGTCATAGCTTGGCAAAGCCGACAGCTCCACTGGGTACTCTCGTGAAGGGCCGTAATTGTGACCTTTTCTTATGAAGAAATGTGAGTGATTTGGGGTTTAAAAAGTTTTTGGGCAAGTTTATAAGATGACTCGAT
>CAYUHB010000168.1:0-2613 GCA_964444355.1 uncultured Methanosarcinales archaeon | reverse complement strand
CTCATCTTCGATGAGCATGTTTGATACTTTTCTCACTCCTTCACGATTTCGCGAACTCAAGTCTAGAAACGGAGGCGTTGATCAATGACAGAATACAAACAAGTAATTCTGGTCCGTGAAGATTTGAAACTCACGCGCGGAAAAATGTCAGCGCAATCAAGCCACGCATCAGTCGCAGCAGTCCTGAAATCACACAAAGACGACCTGAAAAAATGGCAGGACCAAGGAATGAAAAAAGTCATCTTAAGAGTAAAAGACAAAGAAGAACTTTACAAATACAAACAGCTGGCAGAAGATGCAGGACTGGTGGTTGCGTTAATAACGGACGCAGGACACACACATTTAGAGCCGGGAACAACAACCTGCCTCGGAATAGGACCGGACAAAACAGAAAAAATAGACAAGATAACAGGAACGCTTTCTCTTGTTTCGTAGTTACCGCAACGTTTATAAATACCCTTCAGAAATCTCACGAACATGGTCAGCTTTAAGCTTGTCATTGGAAGCAAGGATGGCAAATGCGTTCAGAAGGAAGTGCAGGAGCCTGAATCCAAGGCATTGTTAGGCAGGAAGATAGGCGATTCTGTAAGCGGAGACCATCTGGGTTTTGCAGGCTATGAGTTCCAGATCACAGGCGGCAGCGACTATTGCGGTTTCCCGATGCGAAAAGACATTGATGGCTTTTCGCGCAAAAAAATTCTTGCTGTTGAGGCAATCGGTTTGAGGAAAAAGGCAAAGGGCGTCAGGACGAGAAAAACCGTCTGCGGAAACATCATTCATCCGAAGATTTCTCAGGTGAATTTGAAGATAACTAAAGAAGGCAAAGAGCCTATTGTGGCCCCTCCTAAAGTTGAAGAGAAGAAGTAATTCTAATTAGCCGGTAAGATTGTACTGCCAAAAAGCTTAAATACGCGCAACCCAACATAATGTTAAAGGGGTGCATATAAAAAATCCCAATGAGTTATAACAATAGTTGGGATTTTTTAATGTTGCAGATACTAACCAATTGTATCTGCAACCAACCCAACAAATATAACCAAAAGGGTATCTCCAACACATGACAGACGAAGAATTAGTCAAAAAGTTCGTTGACCTACACACAGAAGCAGAAACACTGCTGGCACAAGACAAAATAAAAGATGCCAAACAAAAATACCTCGAAGTAGTCAACGCGTACCACGAAATAGACAAAAGTTCTCTAGAACACTTCCACAAAGAAATAGCATACGAACAAGTAACAACCCTATTCCAGAAAGTAAACGAATCAAAAGAAAGAGTAACAATACCCTACCATCTAATCGCTGCAGGAATACTAGTAATAGCACTAAGCGTCCTGGTATTCATCAAGCCAAGCATAATAGGATTCGTAGGATTTGAAGACATCATAAGACAACCAGTAAGCATAACATTCACAGAAACAAGCGTAAAACAAATAACACTCCAGGACAGGCCAATGTCACTTCTCGCAAGCGGAACATACACAGGCAACGTAAAACTATACTACAAAACAGGAGAAAAATTCGAACTCATATTCGACAGCGCAAAAGCAAAAGGAGAAACATTCAAAGACATATGCGAGGAAACCTGCGAAATAATAACCAGCTCAAACGTCATAGAACTATTCGCGAAAACAGAAGGAGGAACGCTAACACTGAACGAACTCGCATACAAAACACAAAACAACAGAAACAGCGCGCCAGCATGGAGCGCGAACACGAGAACATTCAAAGCAAAAATAAACACGCCACTAACACTAGACCTATCAGAATACTTCACAGACCCGGATGACACTGATTTGGTCTATTTAAGCACTTCAACAGAAGGATTGAACATCATGGTCCAGAACAGCCTGGTAACAATAACACCAAAAGCCACAGGAACAATGAGAATAGTGTTTGTGGCATCAGACTTGCAGGAAGTAACACGAATACCAGTAACGATAGAAGCACAATAAAACAGCTTACAGCTTTGGAAGCCTTTTCCTTTTCTCTTTTTCAGGGGCGTCCAAGTAGTTTTCGCCTGAGATGATAGATTTTCCTATTCTTCCTTCTGCATCCTTTCTGGCGTTCCCTGCAACTTCCCCGCCCTCTCTTGACACTTTTTGATGCTCTACAAAAGTATCCGGGTTTTTGACCCTTTCCATTTCTGCTGTTGTTGCTTCTCCTAACATCGCGAATATCAATTCAAGATCGCCCATATGATCCCTCAGATTTTCCTTTGTCAACCCCTTGAATTTCTTATACTCTGTTGGAGTCATTCCAAAGGCAGCTTTAGAAATCTCTGCGGTAAGAATCGAGAATTCTTCCTGACTTTCAACACCCCGCTTTTTCCATTCATCTGTAAGGTCCTGCCTTACTGCCATGCCTCTTAATCTTTTGTCTATCGAGAATTTTGATTAACCATTAATATTGTCAAAATTCTCTAAGAGGACTTTGACTAAAATATAGGTTATTCAAAGTCCTCTATCCACGATTTTGAATATCCTTTCTGCTCGTAAATAGCTTTCATACGCTCCTGAGCAAGCTCCGGGTTTTGAATTTCTTCAACACGTTCATAGCCCACTTGAGCCAGCCACAGTTTGAAAGGTTCAGCTTTTCTTGATGGAATCGACTG
>CAYUHB010000167.1:0-2627 GCA_964444355.1 uncultured Methanosarcinales archaeon | reverse complement strand
TATTCAGCACTTATCACAAAAGCCGAACTTGCCCTCTT
The DNA here is from genome assembly GCA_964444355.1 of uncultured Methanosarcinales archaeon. Classification (GTDB taxonomy): domain Archaea; phylum Nanobdellota; class Nanobdellia; order Woesearchaeales; family ARS49; genus CABMGU01. The sequence goes on along the minus strand of CAYUHB010000167.1, from coordinate 2,589 downwards.
TCGACAAGCCAACAATAGCATCCTCAAGCTTCTTGCTGTGCTTCTTAAGGTCAACCTCAATCTCGTTCAACATTTTCTCACACAAAGGATGACCTGCAGCCTTAGCATCCTTCCTGTACTGGTCCAAACGCCAGATAATACGCCTGAAATCAACCAGCAAAGCAGTCTTATTGAAATTACAATTGTGCATACAAATCACCTCTCTTTTCACACATAGTGGAATATCCAGTTTAAAAATTTATGCGCTCGGAACCCAAAACTTGTGTTCCTTCAAATACTTGAAACCCGCTGTTCGGTTATACTTCAAATCAGACAAAACATGAGCATCACTGTTGACCATGACCTTCTGGCAACGAGTGAGAATCTTCTCCAAAACACGCAAATCAGAATCACCCCGAACAAAATTGCCAGTATCAAACTCCAGAGGAATGCCATAATCGTTAGCAGCACCAATCACCAGCTCAATATCAACATCCTTTGCAAAAAAATTGAAGTCAGGATGACCAATGCAGTCAATCTTTTTATGATACCTCTCAATAGCATTCAAATAAGCCTCAGTAATCCTCTTTTTCTTATCCTGGAAAATATCATTGTGCGCTGACAAAATAACAAAATCAGAACCAACACCATCAATATCAAAACAAACATCACCATCCCTGTTTAAAATATCAGCTTCAACACCAAAAATCACTTCAACCTTGTTAAAAACATTCTTCCAACGGCTAACAATCGTGCGAAAAGTCTTCTTGGCAACACCATAATAATCAAGAGTTGCCTGAGAATGGTCAGTAATCGCAATTTTCTTCAAACCAAGCCTGCCGGCATACTGAACAAGCTCATCAATCGTGTTAAAGCCATCAGAAAAGTTCAGACTATGAATGTGATAGTCTTCAGGTCCGGGATTAACGATTCTCATAAACGCACAGGCCCATGGCACATTTATAAATCTTTGCTACCAAAAAGTAGTCACTTATCTACAAAACCAGAAACAACACTGCCAGGAAGAACAGCACCTTTCTTGCAAACATAAGTGCCGGGATTGAGAACAGAATTACAGCCGGTCTGAACGCCAGACTCAAGAACAGCACCAAGCTTTCTCAAGCCAGAACTCTTACAGTCCTTGCCGATAGTCATTTTAATGATATCTCCATCAAGCCTCAAATTAGCCAGCTTAGTACCAGCGCCAAGATTGCACTTCTTTCCAATAATGCTGTCACCAACATAATTGAAATGAGCAACGTGAGAACCATCCATTATTATAGAGTTCTTAATCTCAGCAGAGCCGATTTTGCAGTCATTGCCAATAATACAAGGACCGCGCAGGTAAGCAAAAGGACCAACAACAACATTCTCGCCAATAATAACAGGACCCTCAATAACACTCGGAGCCTTAATGATAGAACCTTTGCCAAGAATAAAAGGAACATCCCACTTAACACCAGTCTCAATCTGACCCTGAATACTCTCCTTTTCAAGAGTTAACTTGTCAAGAATCTTCAACGCCTCCCAAGGATACTTCAAAGAAAGCTTTGCCTTAGGATCCAACTGCTTAAGAACATCCTGAAGCCAATCACTCAACTCTTTTACGAACTCCATAGCACTCATTTAGCTAATGAAACTTATAAAACTTACTTAACGCGCTCTTCAACTGAACAGCATCCTTGAAAACAACGCCAGTCATGCCGGCTTTTTTAGCACCCTCAACATTTTCTTCTTTATCATCAACAAAAATTACTTCAGAAGGCTTAACTCCAAGCTTTTCAGCAACAGCAGAATACGCGCGCACGTCGGGCTTCAAAAAACCAAGCTCGAAACTCGCAAACACCCTGCTGAAAAGATTATGCCAGCCTCTTTTTTTGCACAGCTCAGCATGCAAAGGAAACTGATTGCTAAGCATAACAACAGGCAAAGACTTCAAGACTTCAACCACGCCATCATCAAGCCTCGCAGTTTCAAAGCATTTGACAAAAACACGCTCGAACCCAGAAGGAAGAACTTTGTATCTTTTTCCGATACGGGACCACAGCTCGCTCATCGAAATCTTTCCAGTCTCGCACAACTCAAAATCAGGCTTAGTGGAAGAACGAAACTCAGACTCTGAAGTATGCGCGAAAGCACACCATTCAGGAACAACAACATCAGAACTCCATTTCACAACAACACCAAACATGTCGAAAAGGAACATCATGAACTTAAGATGAACAAAAGACTATAAAAACATTCTGCGATAAGTTTATTAACAAACATAATACTTGAAACATATGGCAAGAGCAAATCCTGAATTGAACGCCAAAATAATACAAGTTATAACGGATCTGTTGATAAACGTAAAAAGAGTGCTGTTGTTGTATATCGGTGCAACACCCAAGAAACTAAGAGAAATGAGCGAGGACGTATTAGTAGGAACAGCTGTGGGCATACTAAACGCAATTGACCCCGCGATTGACCAAGTTGATGTTTTAAGAATCCAAGCTGAAAGAAAAGATGACAAGCAAGAACTGCAGGACATAGAAGAAAAACTAAACGAATTTAAAACGTATTATCTAACTATCGTTAAAACCAGGAACTTACCAGAAGAATTTACAGGTC
>CAYUHB010000166.1:0-2628 GCA_964444355.1 uncultured Methanosarcinales archaeon | reverse complement strand
ATCAGGCATATACATGATGACAAGAAACTACTCAATACAACAACTGACAAAAAAACTAACGCCCGTACTGGTGAAACTGCATTTGAAAAGAAGATAGGCACGCTCACGTCGTCCACGATCGCTTGGCCCGAAAGGGCCGGGCGGTCATTTTTTCTCGCAAACTATATAAATCGTCATATTGCAATCCAATACAATGAAATTCCACAACACGCTAACAAGAAAGAAAGAAGAATTCAAGCCGATTGGAAAACTGGTAAGAATGTACACCTGCGGACCAACAGTGTACAACTACGCACACATCGGCAACTTCAGAACATACCTCTTTGAAGACTTACTAAGAAGATGGCTCAAATACAAAGGCTACAAAGTCAAACAAGTAATGAATCTAACAGACGTAGACGACAAAACAATAAGAGATTCACAAAAAGAAAAACTCCCACTAAAACAATTCACAGAAAAATACGCAAACGCATTCTTCGAAGACATCAAAACACTCAACATAGAACCAGCAGAAGAATACCCAAAAGCAACAGAACACATCAAAGAAATGGTGGAAATGATAAAAGTCCTCCTGGACAAAAAAATAGCATACAAAACAGAAGACGGAATATATTTCTCAATAGCAAAGTTTCCGGAATATGGTGAGTTGGCACACATAGACCAAGCGCAATTACAAGCAGGAGCATCAGGAAGAGTAAAAGCAGACGAGTACGAAAAAGAAAATGTGGCAGACTTCGCGCTATGGAAGTTCTGGGACGAAAAAGACGGAGACGCATACTGGGAAACAGACATACAAAAAGGAAGACCAGGATGGCACATAGAATGCAGCGCAATGAGCGCAAAACATCTTAGCGATGCATTCAAAACAGGAAAATTCGAGCCAGACAAGTTTGAAACATTAGACATTCATACAGGAGGAGTGGACAACATCTTCCCACACCACCAAGACGAGCTGGCGCAAACAGAAGCATGCACAGGCAAAAAATTCGTCAACTACTGGCTGCACTCTGAGCATTTATTGGTAGACGGCAAAAAGATGAGCAAGTCGCTGGGAAACTTCTACACACTGAGAGATGTGATAGCAAAAGGATACAACCCCTTAGCAGTCAGATATCTGTTACTCGCAACACACTACAGACAAAAACTCAACTTCACATTCGAAGCAGTAGACGCAGCAAAAACAGCAGTACAACGCCTGAACGACTTCATGCTAAGACTAAAAGAAGCACACGGCGCAAAAAACAACACAGAAGTACAAGAAGCAATAGAAAAAGCAAAACTGCAATTCGAAAAAGCACTGGATGAAGACTTGGAAATCAGCCCAGCACTGGCAGCAATATTCGAACTAATGAACCTGGTAAACAAGCATTTAGACAGCCACGAACTAAGCAAAGAAGACGCAGAAAAAGTAGAAACATTCATGCACCAAGCAGACTCAGTACTCGGAGTACTAACAAAAGAAGAAAAACTAACACCAGAACTACAAAAACTAGTAGACGAACGAGAAAAAGCAAGACAAATAAAAAACTGGAGCAGAACAGACGAAATAAGAGACGAACTCAAACAACACGGAATAGCAGTAGAGGACACACCCCATGGACAACGCTGGAAAAGAATTCTTTCGTAAGAAATACGAGCAATTAGGCGGGCAAATAGCAGACACAAAGCCAGAGCCAAGCCTAAGAGTCAATACATTACTGACCAGCGCAAAAGAATTGATACCAAGATTAGAGAAGTTAGGCGTCAAACTCGAAAGAATACCATTCACAAAAAACGGATACTACTACAAAAGCAAGTTCTCATTAGGAGCAATAACAGAATGTTTGCTGGGACATTATTATCTTCAGGAAGCAGCAGCACAACTGCCAATAGAAGTACTAGACCCAAAACCAACAGATACAGTTCTCGACTGCTGTGCAGCACCAGGAGGAAAAACAACACAACTCGCACAACAAATGAAAAACCAAGGCACAATAATCGCTTACGACCTCAAACCACACAGAATACCAAGCCTACTGATGAATCTGGAAAGATGCGGAGTAACAAACACAACAGCATTCCAAGGAAACTTCGCAGAAGCAAAAGGACAATTCGACAAGATATTACTAGATGCGCCCTGCGCAGGCAACTACCTGACAGAAGAAGGATGGTTTGAAAAAAGAACACAAGAAGACATACAAAAAAGCAGTGAAATACAAAGAAGACTCCTAACAGATGCAGTCAGATTACTGAAAACAGGAGGAATACTCGTTTACAGCACCTGCTCACTGGAACCAGAAGAAAATGAACTGAACATCCAATGGGCAATAGAGAACTTATCAGTAAGACTTGAGAAAGTCAACCTGCCGATAGGCGACAATGGATTGACTAATGTTTTCGGCAGAAAACTAAACCCGGACATCGCACTCTGCAAAAGATTCTGGCCACCAAAAACAGAAGGATTCTTCATAGCAAAAATGGTGAAAGTATGAACGGCAAACTCTTAGAGAAGCCACGTTGGTCCAAAGGACTGAATTTCTTCTCCCCATGCCTTGCAAGGAGAGAAGAAATTCACCTCAGTCAAGACAAAACAATGTTTTGTCTGGACTCCAGCCGAACTCTGTTCGGCTTGAGCGCAGCTGAGGCAAC
>CAYUHB010000165.1:0-2637 GCA_964444355.1 uncultured Methanosarcinales archaeon | reverse complement strand
ACTTAGGACAATGCAAAGCATTAATCACGCATATTAGTTTAGTACGGTCATCAGGACACACCAAAACGTCAAAAAGCTCCATAACGTACTGTAAGTACATACAAATTATATAGATAACTGTTCTAGAAAACACACATGGAAGAAAACAAAGCGATAATCGGAATATTGGTAATAATGGCAATTTCTATCACAGCTTATTTTGTAATAACATCAGGAAGCTCAGGAGCAGCAGTACAGCCATACACATACATGACCTGCTGCTGCAACATCCTCGCACAAGACGGCATGCAAGTGCTTGTGCGCTCACAACTGCAAACATTCGCAAGCAGAACAGCGCCAGACTGCCAATCAGCGTGTGAATACAACTACGCGGGCCAAGGAAAAATATTCTCACAGGTGGGTTCATGCGCAGAAAATCCATAGAAAAGTTTGAAAAATCATCTATAAAGTCAAACTTTTCTAGGATGACTTTGAGTAATAGCAAAAACCATAGTTCTTCAAAGTCATCCATAAATTATGAAAAGCTGGCAATGCCTGCATTCATAATAGTGGTAATTATCGCAATAGTATTATTCTATTTCATATACACGGGAAAAATAGGAATGAGTATCGCAGATACAAAAAAATTAGCGTGCATACAAGCGGGATTGTCAACAGAAGAATGCGCCCTTGTGATAGCAACACCCCCTCCTGCAAAAGGCCATTATTGTTGGACCCAGCATACATTACAAAACAGCGGATGTACAACAATAAATGCAGTATGTCACACAGTAAACTCTGTAATAGCAGAAGAGAGAGTCCAAAAAGAAATCATTCCACTATGTCCTATTGGAGATTACGAGTGCATAGGCGAAGAGTATGTCGCAAACTTCGCGCCAAAAAAAGACACAACATCAATCTATGAAGGAATGAGCGACACACCCCTAAACATACACAAAGAAGTCTGCCCATAATAATCGTCTGAAACAACCAAAAGCCTTAAATAGTAGTTCTAACACTTATATATAAGATTAATTGTGGTGGAAAATATATATTTGCTTTCTCCGGCGAGGGGATGGCGGCTTTAGGTGGGTTAAATGTACTACGTCAAAAAGTGCACTGAATGTCAAAGCATCAACTTATTTGTAAACCGTGAAAAAGGAGAAATCATCTGCAAAGACTGCGGACTAGTCATAGAAGACAAAATGGTAGAGTTCGGCCAGGAATGGCGCGAACACGAAGACGATTCTTCAAGAGAAAGCGCACGCAGAACAGGCGCGCCAATGACGTACACCCAGTACGACCAGGGATTAGGAACAGAAGTAGGACAAAAAGCAGACCTGTTCCAGCTCGGAAGCAAAGACAGAAACAAATTCTTCAGATTAAGAAAATGGCAGTACAGAATCAGCACTGCAATTGAAAGGAATTTGAAACTGGCACTTGCAGAACTCAAAAGAGTATCAAGCTTCTTAAAATTACCAAAAATGGTAGAAGAAGAAGCAGCAATGATATACACACAAGCAGTCCAGAAAGGACTGGTAAGAGGAAGATCAATGGAATCAGTAGTTTCTGGAGCGCTTTATGCAGCCTGCAGAAGGCACGAAGTCCCAAGAACACTGGATGAATTGTCTGAGGCTTCTGGTATAGAGAAGAAAGAAATAGGAAGAACGTACAGATTCGTGACAAGAGAACTAGGAATCACAATCTTGCCAAGCAACCCGGCAGACTACATAGCAAGATTTGCAAGCTCATTGAAGCTGACAGCAGAAACGCAGTCAAAAGCAGTAGAAATCCTTGAGGAAGCACAACGCGCAGAATTAACATCAGGAAGAGGACCAACAGGAATAGCTGCTGCAGCGCTCTACGTTGCTGCATTAATGCACGGCGAGAAAAGAACACAACGCGAGGTTGCGGATGTCGCCGGCGTTACAGAAGTCACAATACGAAATCGCTACAAAGAACTTCTAGAAAAACTCGAACTAGAGAAAGAGTTAAAGAAACAGAAGAAAAGAAAACGTTAAGCCAATCGTTCTTTTCTCTTTGACAATTCAGTCTGCAATTTCTTCAGAACTTCATACGGAGAACTGACGTAATTGAACTTGTCGTACTTTGACTGAATAGAAGAAGTTTTTCCGGTACTAATGGTTTCAACCTCTCCAGTAAATATTTTAACAGTGCCAACCTTGAAAATCACTCCCAAAATACCAACATCAACAGAAACATTCTGCATCCTGTCATAATCAACAGACTTGAAATCCCTTCCTATGATGCCGGACTGAATGATGGCTCTCTTGTTGGTTATAGCATAATGCGTACGAGTATAAGCCATATTCGCCAAAACGATTCCAAAAACAAGAATAACAATGCCTGCTCCAATACCCAAAAGAACAGATTTCAGAAAGATGCCAGCAAATACTGCAACCATAGCACCTGCAACGAGACTTGCGAAAAGAGTGCTGACAATATAAGGAGTAAATTCTGGTTTGCCTTCATAGACTACTTTTTCTTTCGGCTCCAAAATATTCGGGATTTCGTTCATAGACCATTCGAATAAACGGTGGTTAATAAAGTTTTTCAAAGATCTGACTTGTTACATCTGCCGCTCTGCCCCAAGCTAGCTCGGGGTTGATTTTTCTCCCCTTATCTGCGTAGGGGAGA
>CAYUHB010000164.1:0-2676 GCA_964444355.1 uncultured Methanosarcinales archaeon | reverse complement strand
TGCCTAGTTTTGTTTTTGTTTGTCCTTCAAATCGTGGTTCGGGCATTGTTACAGAGATTACTGCTGTTAAGCCTTCTTTGAAGTCTTCGCTGGTTAACTCTGTTTTTTCTTCTGTGAGTCCGTGTTTGTCTGCGTAATTCTTGAGCGCTCTTGTGAGTGCTGTTTTGAATCCTGATAAGTGTGAGCCTCCTTCGTGCGTGTTGATGTTGTTCGCGAATGTAAAGACTGTTTCTGTGTAAGAATCGTTATATTGTAAAGCGATTTCTACTGTTATTCCGTCTTTTTCTTTTTCGAAGTAGATGACTGGGTGGAGTTTGTTTCTTGACTTGTTCAGGAATTCTACAAATGCTTTGATTCCTCCTTCGTACTTGAAGATTTCTATTCTGTTGTCGCGTTCGTCTGTGAAGTCGAATTCTACTCCTTTGTTTAGGAATGCGAGTTCTCGTATTCTTGAAATGAGTATGTCTGATTCAAAGTCTGTTTTTTCAAAGATTTGCGGGTCTGGTTTGAATGTGATTGTTGTTCCTGTGCCTTCTGCATTGCCTACTTCTTTTACAGGCTCGCAGGGCACTCCTCGATGGTATTCCTGCATCCAGAGTTTTCCTTCTCGTTTTACTGTTGCGACTAATTTTTCTGAGAGTGCGTTTGTGACTGAAACTCCGACTCCGTGCAGTCCGCCTGAGACTTTGTATGCTCCTTTATCGAATTTGCCTCCTGCGTGGAGCATAGTCAAAGCGATTTCCATTGCTGATTTGCCGTATTTGGCGTTGATGCCGGTTGGTATTCCTCTGCCGTCATCTGTTATTGTTATTCTGCCGTCTGTGTGGACTGTTACTGTGATTTTTGTGCAGTAGCCTGCCAGCGCTTCGTCTACTGAGTTGTCTACTACTTCCCAGACTAAGTGGTGCATTCCTCTGATGTCTGTGGAGCCGATGAACATGCTTGGACGCTTTCTGACTGGCTCTAGTCCTTGCAGTACCTGGATTGCTTCTGCTCCGTATTCCTTTGCGGCTTCCTCAGTAGTTTTTTTATCTGCCATAGAGAATAGTTTTATCGGAAAATTGCTTTGCGATTTTGCGATTCCGAAAACTTCGAAAAAGTTTTCGTTATCGTCGATAAAATCCGTCTTTTCTCTACACTGAAAAAGCCTCTTTTCTTTATAAAAGTTGTGGTTTTATCGCATTTATTTTCTATATAAAAATTAAGTATAAATTTCAAGTTCACTTTTGAGTGCCAATCATTAAAAAGAGCGCATATTTCTGCGATTTTATGGGGGATCTTAAAGATAGGGTTAATCAGTATTATAATGAATTGAGGCGCTATAAAGGATTGCATGACCCTCGAATGGCCGCCAGGGATATCTCTGCTTTTCTTGCGGATAATCCGGACCCTGGCAAGGCTGAGAGCGCTTTTGAAATCAAGCAGGTTACTACCGTAGTCAGTTATTCGTTGAAGTATATTTTTGAACCAGGAATTGTGAAGCTTGCTCTTGATTATTGCACAGAAGGCATACGCAGGATTGAGAACGGCTTGGAAGAAAACAGCATCCAGCCTGAGCGCGATAGCGCTTGTATGAGGTTGCATGCGCAGGCTTCTGATTTTTACTGGTTTTTGTTCGAAAAAACCAAGGAGGTTAAGTATCTTAAGCCCGCTTATGAGAATTCTGTTGAAAGCATCAGGCTTGGGAAGAAGCTTAATGAACTTATGAGTGTTGCTTACCGGCTTAAAATTTGCGGGGAGATTGGTTACAAGCTGGCTTCTCTCACTGACGAAAAAGTTGAGTGGCTCTTGAAGGCTTCTGCTGACAAGCTTGAGAGTGCTGAAATTTTTGAAGTATTGAAGTCTGATGCAGCGCCGCACCAATACGGGTTTGCAGCAGATTTCAAATTCAAAGCCGCAGAACAGCCATTGCCTCATCCTCGGAGGGTCGAGTTTGTTAATGATGCTATTAAACATGCAAAACACGCTTTGGAGCTCTTCAGTGAAACTGAGTTCAAAAGTTTAAGAGCGGATTTGTTTTTTGGTCTTGGCAATTATTCTTATCTGGCTTATGATCTGACTAGTGATATCAATCACGTGCGCAATGGCATCCGGTATTTTAAGCAGGCCAGACGCGCTCATATGGATAAGCAAAGAAAAAATGTTATCGAAACTTATTTGAGTTTTTTCAATGAGGAATTATCTGATTTGAAAAAGCCGCGTCAGGAAACAGTTGATGATGATTAAGTTAGTATTTCCACTTTGTCATCTACCAGTATCGTCTTCTCGAAGACTGCGACCATTCCCTTGTTTTTCTCGATTAATGGAGGGTATGCGTGTATCATTCCCTGTCTCATCATTTCGTTTATTGCAAGGTTTGTCTTTCCTGGTCCGAATTGCTTGATTAGCCATCTTGTCGTAAATGGGAGATTTCTGTAGTTTTCTGCTATGTAGTTGAGCAATTCCCGTGCATACTGGCTTCGTACCGGCTTGACATCAATTAATGAGAATATGTTTCCGTGGTCTGCTTCGTATATGAGTCCTGCTCCGTTTGTTGCGAATGGTTCTATTGCTATTATCTGTCCTTTTTCTAATTGTCTTGTGTCTTTTGTGTCGTGGTTTGGTATGCTTGGCTTGTCGTGGATTTCATAAACTGACAGTCCGTGTCCTGAGAGGTTTCTGATTGGCGATAACCCG
>CAYUHB010000163.1:0-2680 GCA_964444355.1 uncultured Methanosarcinales archaeon | reverse complement strand
GAACTTGTGCCCGTATTGTGGCAAATCCGCTGTTGGTATTGATTCCACTCAGGCAGCTGATGATTTGTTGAAAGAAATTGAATAAAAAAAAGTAACTAGTCTTCTGGTTCAGGTTCAGCTATCTCTGCTTCTTCTGTTGCTGGTATGCTGCTGGTTACTACTTCGCCTGAGGTCAAATTCTTGTACGCGAATGTTTGTTCCTGCTGTTTGAACAGGTTTTCAAGCATTGGCACGTTTCTGAATACGAACATTCCGTCTTTTTCTTCTGTGCCTACTGCTTCCCAGGCAACCTCGAAGTTCGGGTATGCTTTGACCTCTTTCGACAAAATTACTGTTGGAATAACGTCTATCGCGTATTTCTTTATCATCAGTTTTCCTTTGGCGCTTGCAGCGTCCACTGTTTCTTCTGTTTTGAAGTACAGGTTGATGTTTTGCTGGAACAGTTCTTTTATGACGCTTGCATTATAGCATTCTGTGCAGTTTTGGTCTGCAATGATTGTCAGGCTTACCAGTCCTTCTGTTTTGCCCGAGCTTACATTGATGTAAGGCGGGTTTATTGTTCTTAAGACGAGCATTCCGTCTTGTTCCTGTGTGCCTACCTGTTCCCATACCTGTGTTATTACCTCGTAATCGAGTGCGTCTTTGCTGAATATCAGCGTGGGCACTTTTGTAATCTTGTATTTCGTGATTATTTGCTTTCCTTCCTCGCTTTTTGCTTCTACTGTCTTTTGTTCCACTATTTTGACTCCTGCCAGTTCAAGCTGCTGTGTTAGCAGTTTGACGTCAAAGCATTCTTTGCAGGCTGGCTCTTCCAGGACTGTGACGCTGACTTTTCCTTTGATGCTTTTTGTTGCGACATCATAGTATGGTGCTGGTGCTTTTTCAAATACCAGTGCATCTACTGCTCTGTCAAAGTTTGGTATTGTGAGGTTTTCTGTGCTGCCTGTTATGACTACTGCCGGCAGTCTTGTGATGTTGTATTTTTTGATTAATTCCTCTGAGTCCGCTATGCTCAGTTCTTTTGTTTCTTTTACGTTTATCGTTTTTTGTTTTTGGATGAAATCGACTGCTATGCTGATGTTGAAGCATTCTTTGCAGTCAGTGCCGAGCAGATTCAGCACTACTTCTTTTGCTTCTATTTCAGGCGCTTTTTCTTTTTGAGTCGGCGAAGATATCATAAAATACATTCCGACTGCCACTGCTATTACTATTACAACGATTAGATATGTGTTGAAGTTTGTTGATTCTTTTTTCATGGTTATCCCCTCAAGCGGGTTTCTCTATAACTGGTATTTATGCTTTTGCCCTTTTGCACATCTAAAGTTATTCCGGTCTGGTAACGAAAAAGGTATTGGCTAAATCTTTAAATACTGACTCTTTTCTTCTTTTACGTATGGAGCCATCTCTTAAGAGTTCGGTAAGAAAGTATGCGCTTGATAACGCGCGCAGGTACAATGGCGTTCCTAATATGGGTTCTGTGATAGGCAAATTGCTTGCCGAGCGTCCTGAGCTGAAGGAAGGGTTGAAGGCTCTTTCTCCTGATATTAAGAAAATTTGTGAAGAAGTGCGTTTGATGCCTGTTGAAAAACAGTTGGCTGAGTTGGAAAAGATTGCTCCTGAGTTGTTGTTTGAGAAGAAGGTTGTTGAGGAGAAAAAGCTTAAGCCGCTGCATGGTATGGAGAAGGGGAAGGTTGTGATGCGCTTGGCTCCTTCGCCTTCTGGTCCTATGCATATCGGTCATGCTATTGTTTTTGCTTTGTCTCATCTTTACTGCAGGGAATATTCTGGCAAGCTTATTTTGCGTATTGAGGATACTAATCCTGACGAGATTTACGTGCCTGCTTACAAGATGGATGAAGTGGATATGAACTGGCTGACTGATAATGGCATTCACCAGATTATGTATCAGTCTGATCGTCTGGAGACTTATTATGATTATGCTGAGCAGTTGATTAACAAGGGCAAAGCGTACGTTTGCACTTGTTCTCCTGATATGTTCAGGAATCTTTCCCAGAAGATGAAGGCGTGTCCTTGCCGTGATTTGCCGTTGAAGGAGCATTTGTCTCGTTGGGATAGGATGTTTGTTGAGTTTGAGCCTGGCCAGGCTGTTGTGAGGATTAAGACTGATATCAATGATCCTAATCCTGCGATGCGCGACTGGCCTGCGTTGAGGATTAATCATAATATTCATCCGAGGACTAAGGACAAGTACAAGGTTTGGCCTTTGATGAATTTCTCTGTGGCTATTGATGATCACGATTTTGGCATTACTCACACTATTAGAGGAAAGGACCATGTTGATAATGCAAAGCGTCAGCAGCACATTTATGATGCGTTTGGCTGGAAGGCTCCTTTTCATTCTTATCTTGGCAGGATGAACTTTGAGGGTATTGAATTGTCAAAGAGGAAAACAAAAGCTGCTATTGAGCGCGGCGAGTTTGATGACTGGGATGACATTCGTTTGCCTTTCCTGGCTGCTTTGCGCCGTCGTGGTTTTCAGGCTGGTGCTTTCCAGCGTTTTGCAATGGATATGGGTGTTGGCTTGAATGACAAGACTGTTCCTATTGCTGATTTTTTCAAGAGTTTGGAAGCCCACAATCGTGATATTATTGACCCGATTGCTAATCGTTACTTTTTCGTGTGGGATCCTGTGAAGATTATTGTTAAGGATGCTCCTGAG
>CAYUHB010000162.1:0-2684 GCA_964444355.1 uncultured Methanosarcinales archaeon | reverse complement strand
TTAAATTCTCCTGTTAATTTAGCCGCCAGACCATCAAAAGTAGAGCGGGCATCTTTTCTATGCTCAGCAGCAGTACGCATAGCACTATCAAAAATATCACAAACGTCCCGATGACCCGTATAACCAGCTGCACGCCCATAAGAACGCGCGATAGTGTCGATTATCTCCTGCTGCGATTTTGAATATTGCATATACTACAGCGGAAACGACCTCTTTAAAAAGATTACTGAAAAAAGAAAAAATAATAAGAAATTAATGAAAAGAAGAAAAAAATACGTTTTATGTCGGAACCCATACCCAATGTCCGTCCGTTCCGGGAGTTTTGGGAAAGACATAAGCCCAATATCCGATTGTGTTGCTTTCTTTTGGAGGCTGAACTGGTTCCTCTGGTATAATTGCCAAGTTTGCCCAGCTCCCTTGATGGATTGATGGATTATATGCCCATTGCCCGCTATACAGACCCGAGGTCGTTAATGCAGGACAACCGGATGAAGGCGCAGCCGTCACAGGCGCTGTTGCTATTGATGCAGCACAGGTCGGGCAAGTCGGATACGTTACTGGCGCGGCGCTTCCTGTTGTTTGTGCTAGTGCAATCGTTTGTTTTGCTATCTTGAGTTGTTCTTCCAATATTTTTTTATCTGCTGTTAACTGCTCAGTTAGTTTTTGCATACCAGTCAACTGTTCATTCGATGTTTTTATTTTTTGATTAAGCATCGTGATTTCTTTTTTGAAATCTGCTGATTTTTCATCACATTTCAGCTGAGTTTTTTGTATCTTTTGTTCGCAATCCAATTTTAGCATCGTCGTTGCCTGACCAGCACAGCTCACCAAGAACATAGCCATAACGGCTAAACATAAAATCATGATTAGTTTTCTCATCGTATCACCTCATTTGACTAATATACTGTTTTGTATACTGAGTATTTAAATAATTCGATTTTAAGCACACGCACTTTATCTCTTGCCGTAAAAATAGTTACTTGCGTTTTGGCTGGCTTTTGAGATCCCACAGGGCGCGCATGCGTTCCTGTTCGCGCTGACGGTTCAATTCATCTATCTTCCTGGCTCTTTCATAGTCACGCGATGCCAAATCGCTCAATTTTGCTGCAGCCTCGTATTCTGCGCGGGCAGCATTTACTGCATTTTGGTACGCGCCTTCAGTGCCAGATGATGCGTAAACTGGCGGGTCGCATTTGATTTTGAACATACTGCGGATTTCCTCAGCGTTTGCACCTTTTATTTTATCCAAGGCGGCTATTGCCTCCTCTTCAGTTATTATCATTATTCCGAGGTCTCTTGCGTTTTTTTCACTGTCGATTACCCTCATTACCTGCAAAATTTCCGGTCCTGTTAATTCCCTGTTGCCTATTTCTTTTCCGTACGTTTTTCTTACTCCTGCCAGTATTTCTCCCTTGACCAACTGAAGCGATTTTCCTGACTCGAATCCGCAATACGTTTCAGCCGGTATGCCTTCTCTTTTGTAAAATTTGAACAACGTCCCGTTTTTTCCATCAACTATTTCTTCCCAAGAAGCATCTTTTACCATCCTTTGTTCCAGATTAGTTTTCTGCTCTTCTCCTGTTTTATCGCCAAAATAGCGTAAAAAACTGCAGCCTCCTTCAACTACAAAGTATGCGCCTGCCGTCGCTGCGCCGGCAAAAGCTATGGCTTGCCAGTGACTTTTGGTCCAATTCCAAACAGCTCTTAACGTTATTTTCCCACCCTCTAGTTTTTTTATCAAATCCAACTATTTAAGTTTTACCCCTAATGCGTCGTTCACAACCTTAATATATGCTGCAAGACTAACACTATAGTATGTACAGGGTAAAAACAGGGTTCACAGTGGGAGACGCGATGACGCTGAATCCCATAACGATTTCTCCAAGCAAAACACTGAGAGAGGCAGGCAAAGTAATGGCAAAAGAACACGTAGGAGCACTCTTAATCAAAGAACAAGAAAAAATAGTCGGAATACTCACAGAGCAGGACATAGTCAGAAAAGCAGTAGCAGTACTAGGCAACCCGGCAACAAAAAAAGTAAAAGAAATAATGGCAACAGACCTGATAACAACAACACCAGACGAAGACATCTTTGAAGCAATAAGAATAATGAGAGACTACAACATCAGACACCTTCCAGTGCTCCACCAAGGCAAATTCATAGGACTCGTAACAATGAAAGACATACTAAAAATAGAGCCAGACCTATACGAAATTCTTGTAGAAAACATAGAACTAAGAGAAGCAGAAAGAAAACCAGTTAAATAAATTCTCTTACCACTATAAGTTAAAATGAAAGAAAGCATATTCATCAAAGTATTGGGAGATTACCCCTTAATCAGAGTGCTCAACCACTTTCTGATATACAGGGAATTCGATTACTCGCTGACAGACATAGCAGAAAATTCAGGCATTGCCTGGTCAACCCTGAATCTCCTATGGCCAAAATTAGAAAAAAACAAAATGGTAGTGCACACAAGAGACGTAGGCAAAGCAAAAATGTTCAAACTAAACACTTCAAACAAAATCGTGCAAGACTTAATCAAATTCGCAGATTCCATTGTCTGGGATTACACGAAAACAAACATCCTGAAAGAAAAGGAGATTGCGATAACCAGATAAAGTTTCAAAAGCTAAACTTTCTATAAAACGCCTTCTTGACAAACTGAACAACAACAAGATAA
>CAYUHB010000161.1:0-2703 GCA_964444355.1 uncultured Methanosarcinales archaeon | reverse complement strand
ATAATCATCAACATCACCTCTGTCGTACTAACGTACATAACGTGCCATAAGTATATATAAATCTTTTGACAATGAAGAATACAATACACTGGCGTGTATCACAACACAGAAACCGAAAGGTTTCAATGCAACGAAAGTTGCATCACTCAAGGCAGGTCTTTGGACCTGCTTTTTATTATCAACCCCCCATCATTGGCGCGTCCCCCAACTCATTCTCGCGCCAATACAAAGCGAACTAGTGATTAAAATGAACACAATAACAAAACGAGCAGCAGACTTTCTTAAAAACATCACCAAAGATGACAGAATATGCATAATACACGACACAGACCCAGACGGAGTATGCGCGGCAGTAATCACGGCCAAATGCATAGAACGACTACGGGGCAAAAAAATAGAACTCCACATACCGCTCGAAAAAGAAGAATACGGAATAACAAAAAGAATGATACAACAGATGAACAAATACAAAATAAACAAACTAATAGCGCTGGATTTCAGCACAGACCAAAATCTCCCTCTTCTAAAAAAACTTGAAAAGCAAATGCACCTCCTTAATATCGACCATCACAAACTATACAACAATTACCAAAGCGACAAAACAACACTCTACAAACCACAATTATTCACAACAATAGAACCAAGCACATACTGCACAGCAAAACTTGCATATGACCTTGCGAGCACAGTAGCAGATGTAACGGATTTGGATTGGCTGGCAGCAGCAGCCTGCATAGCAGACATAGCAACAAAGCCCTGGAAAAAATGGCTGGCACAAGTATTCAAAAAATACAAAGCACCAATCAAAAAGGAGCTCTTCAAAACAAAACTCGGAAAAGTCGCAGTAATAATCAGCAGCACAGAAGTATACAATGTCAGATTAATACCCGAATGCTACGAAACAGTCTACAAAGCAAAAAAGCCAAAAGACATATTCAAATCAAAACTAAAAAAATACAACAAAATAATCGATGATGAACTCAACAAACACTTCAAACTGTTCAAAACAAAAGCAAAAAGACGCGGAGAGCTATACATTTACGAAATGACATCAAAATATCGAGTACACTCCCCAATAAGCACGCTATTAGCCCTAAAAAACCCCCACAAAACCATCATAATTATAAATAAGACAAACAAAATAATAGCAGTAAGCGCCAGAAGAGAAGACTCAAAAATAGCAGTAAACAAAATACTAGAAAACGCAATCAAAGGATTCAAGGGCGCCAACGCAGGCGGACACACACCCGCAGCAGGAGCAGGCTTCAACAAAAAATACTTAAAAACATTCAAGGAGAGAATATGGAAATCAGAGCAGGACTAGCAATCGCAAGCATAATAGCAGTACTGGCAATATTCGCAGCCATCATAATGATGAGCGGAAGAATAGTATTTGTTGCATAGAAATCTTAATAAACTATGCATAAAGTGATTTCTATATGAATGATTGGGATTTATTAAAGAAATATTGTTGTAACAAATCCGTTCTCCAAATCGGAGTATTGGGTGATTACAAAAGATATCTTTCTGTTAATTGGAAGGATTGGGATTTTGCCAACATAATATGTAAAGTAAGCAAAGAATGTGTTGGAATTGATATTGACAGGAAGGGAATTAATCTTATAAGACAGCACGGATTCAAAAACATATTTTATGGTAATGCCGAAAATTTTTCTTTTCCCAAAAAATTTGATGTAATTTATGCAGGAAGTCTTATTGAACACTTGTCTAATATTGGTTTGTTTTTAGAGAATTGTTATCAACATTTGAATGATGATGGTTATTTGATTCTTTCAACTAATAATCCTTACAGTTTTAATGCATTATTAAGAGGAATTTTAAACAAGGTTAATGGCGGCATATTTTATGAACATACAGTTTTATTGTGCGGTAAACATCTTAAGGAATTGTCTGGACGTTATCATCTTAAAATTGTTGATGAACATTATTACACTAATATTGACCGAAGAAGTATAAAATTCATATTGTTTAGTTATATTATCAAGATTGTCAGTTTAATTTTTAATGATTTAAATGAAAGTTACGTTTGTGTATTAAAAAAAGATTTCAAAAAGAGAGGTGAGAAATAATGGCGAATATGATGAGTGAAAGATTGTATTTGTTGCATAGAAATCTTAATAAACTCTTTATAGAGTGACTTCTCTATGACAAAAGTTGTGGTGACAGGAGGAGCAGGATTCATCGGCTCCAATCTGGCAATAACGCTGGTTGAAAAAGGATATGAAGTCACAGTAGTAGACAACCTTGCCACAGGAAACGCAGAAAACCTTGCGCCAGTCAAAAGCAAAATAAAACTAGAGCACGCTGACATAAACAACACAGAACATCTCAGAGAAATATTCAAGGGAGCAGACTGCGTGTTTCATCTGGCAGCAATACCTTCAGTAGCACGTTCTATAGAAGACCCGCAAAAAACACACCACGCAAACGCAACAGGCACACTTTCAGTACTCATAGCGGCACGAGACGCAAAAGTAAGAAGGGTGATTTACGCAGCATCAAGCTCAGCATACGGCGACAACCCAAAAATGCCAAAAAAAGAAACAATGACTCCAAAACCATTAAGCCCATATGCGGCAACAAAGCTTTTAGGAGAAATATATTGCCAACAATTTTACAAGCTTTTCGGACTCGAAACAGTAAGTTTGCGATATTTCAATGTATTCGGACCACGACAGGACG
>CAYUHB010000160.1:0-2723 GCA_964444355.1 uncultured Methanosarcinales archaeon | reverse complement strand
AGAGAATGAAACCGCATTTGCCTTCAAAAGTCCGGAATCGACTGCATAAATTTTCTTTGGGTTTACGCGCTGTTTTTGCAATGAGAATGAAAATCTAGGAATGCTAAACAGAAGATAACTATCCTCAAAAAACGAGAGATAAGCAATAGCAGTATTCGGAGAACCCATGTGGAACACGTTTGCCAGCTTGTTATAAGAGAATTCTTTTCCAACGTTGGAAAGAAGATATGCTGCAAGTTCTTTCAAGGTTTTTCCTTCTCTTAACTTATGGCGCACTGCAATGTCGCGCGTAATGATATCGGTGAACAACTCCTGTAGGATTTCGTCGAGCTGAAACTTGAGATATTCAGGAAAGCCTCCGGAAACAAGATAGCGCTCAAATGAGGAAACTGAAGGATTCTGTCTGAAGAAAACAAGGAACTCCGAGTACGAAAGAGGAAACAATTCATAGGTTAAATGCCTTCCTGTGAGCCTTGTTCCTAATTCCTTGCTCAATAATGAAGCATTTGAACCTGTAATAATGCATTTTTTGCCTTGATCAAGAAGTTTTCTCACTGCGCGCTCCCATTGCGGCACGTTCTGTATCTCATCAAAAAAATACAAATCGCTTTTTCCGTGCACTTCCTCAAATACGGCAATAAGCTTCTCAAAATCAGAAACCCGGAATTGCAGCGTCCGGGGGTCCTCAAAGTTGAAGTAGCTCGGATTTTTCACTGTCTTCATGAGCTGACGGAGCAAGGTGCTCTTTCCGCACCTGCGTATGCCGGAAATGACCGATGCGTATGGAAGCGATAGATCAATCGACTGCAATAATTCCCTTTTGACACCCTCTTCCTGCCGTGCCAGGTCCTTCCTCTGCATCAAGATAACCTCTTTGAGCGTTTCTTTCAGGAGCATGACAAAATAAGAATAAAGCCTAGTATTTAAAGGTTATCATTCTGAATGAATACTCTTGTTCATTGAGAATGACAACTATTTTTCACAGCATTTATAAACCTTAGGAATCATCTATGTGCATCAAAAAGATGGTGTAAATGATACTAAAACGAGCATACCCCTGCCCCTGCGGCGGAAAAGTAAAATGGAAAAAAGAAAAAATTGTCAGAGACGGCATAGACTGCGGAATACTCGACATTGAATACTGCCCGAAGTGCGGAGAGGAATACCTCCCTGAAACAAGCGCGCAAATCGTGGAAACATCGGCATTCCACTCGTGTGTTCACGAGGGGCAAGAGAAGTGCGGATGAGCAAGGAAAGACTCGTGGAATGCCGAGTGTGCTCAAGAACCACCCGTGTCATGCCATCAGTCTATAGCGACTGAAGGAAGCGGTGACTGGTGGTTCTTGACAACAAGCTAAAAGAAGCAGGACTATGGGAATGACAACCATTTAAGACAAATGTCTCAATCAAATCAAGACAAGTGACTTAATTAATTGCAAAACGGAAGGTTTTTATATTAGTAAACCTAATATTAGGTAAAACGTTACCAAAAAACAGGTAAAATGCTTACAAAACAACAAGTGCGCATACTGGGCATTTTTAAAGCGGACCTTTTTGCCAGACTGACCTTCAAGCAGATTAAAGAGCGCAGCAGGCAGAAATCAAACAATATTGTCCAGATTGCTCTTAAAGAATTTCGAAAACAGGATATTCTCGAAGTTCGGCGAGTAGGAGACATTGCAACCTATTTTCTCAATCTGAAAAACAATTTAACGAAATCATATCTGAACCTCATTAACGATCTTGAAGTTCAAAATAACAAAAAACTTCCCAAAAAAATCCTGAGCGACATTCAAAACAGGATTTTTCGAAACACTGAATTTTTCGTACTGCTCATATTTGGGGGGTACGCCAAAAACAAAGCAACAGAAAAGTCCGATCTCGATATTGCCATAATTGTTGAATCTGAACAATCAAAGAAAGAGGCAACACCTTTCTTGGAAACAATCAAAAGAAGAGAAGTTATAAACATAGATTATCATGTTTTTACAAGAAGCGAATTCCTCGAAATGCTCGAATCTCCCGAAGAAAATCTTGGAAAAGAGATATATAGAAAAAACATAATCTATTACGGAGCAATACAATATTATAATCTCATCGCAAAAGAACATGGACCCATCAGCTGAATTACATCTCCTCAGAGCGGAAAATGAACTTATCACTGCACAGATACTTTTTGAGATATCACAAAATATGCAGTTACAGAAAGAACAGTTTAAACTTGAACGCCAATTTACTTTTTACAGCGCAACCATAAGCCATGCGTTCTATTCCATCCTGCTATCTGTTGACTGGGATAAACAGCTTCCTTTTTATCACGTCATGCTCTCGTATGACGAGAAATGGATTTTTATGACGATTAACGCGAATACAGGAAAAATCATGGAAAGACAAATAAAGACAAGAAAAATATCAGATCCTGACTGAAAAATGATGCAAATACTCTCAAAAACCTGGACCTTATTCAAAACCAACAAGAAATACCTACTCTTAACAGTCCTCCTTGAAATCCTTTTCTTGGCATCACTCGTTCAACTGCAGTTTGTCTTCTTCACGCCGACAGCGGACGCAGAAGTTAACAATAATGTTCATTAGCAATGAAAGTATTATGTTGTCATTAGAAAGCTTTTACTAAAAGCTTTATAGTCTAAATAGAAAGCTTTAATTGAGCCGTGTGTAAGAATTAGTGGTTTTCTTCCCAGAATTTGAACTTTTCAAGAATG
>CAYUHB010000159.1:0-2736 GCA_964444355.1 uncultured Methanosarcinales archaeon | reverse complement strand
GTATGCTATGAAGAATATCCAGCTGGCGTTTGAGTGGAATCCTTTGAGCGCGAATTCTTGTGACCAGTTTGCTCCTATGCAGAATAATAGGTAGAGCCGTAGGAATGCTACTAGTAACATTCCTGTTGCGCCTATTATATAGACCCACAGTATTGCCTTTTTGTTGATTTTCTTCCAGTCTAATAGTATTAGGAACGCGAACAATCCTGTGAACAGTATTAGCGAGGTTATTCCTGTGCATGGCGGTCCTATTGTTGCTGTGAATCCGTCTGCTGTTACTGTTGGCGCGTTGTTGATTGTGAATGTTGCGTTGTTTGTCAGCGATAGAAGCATTGTCAGCGGTATTGCCAGCGCTCTTGTTAGCGGGTATCCTATCCTGAACAGTCCTTCTGACCCTGCGCCGTATAATAATATTATTATGTTGGATAGTAGTATTATTTTTATGTGTTCTTTTACGAATTTTGCGTTAAATATTGCAAGCAGTAATAGCAGTCCTCCTGTTGCGTATAATGCGTATCCTGTCAGCAGGTGTGCTGTGATGCTTGTCCAGTACTGATTCTGCTGCATTAGGTATGCTGCGAAAAAGCTGTATGCCAGCATTCCGAACAGTATTGTTTGTTTCCAGTTAAACGTGTACTCGAAGGTTTTGAGTTCATCTCTTTTTATCAGTATGAATATTGCCAGCATTCCGGTAAACAGTGTCGGGATGAACAGCAGGCTTACTGCGAACTGAACTTTTGTGCCTACTTTATAGGCTGCTGCCGGCACTATCATTAAGAGCAGAATCAGGAATACTGCCAGCCGTGTTATGAATGGTTTCCAGCTCATTGCTGTATGTATTTCGGTGGTGTTAATAATAATTTTGTAAATGGAAGATTTTTAAAGCGCGTTATTTTAATCAGTTGTATGCCGCCGTGGCACAACCTGGTACTGCGCGGGTCCCGAATGTCTGAGAGCAAACCCGTTTCCGCAAGGATATCCCGGTTCATCGCGGAAATCCAGAGGATTTCCGGGAATCGCGAGGAGCAAGCTCCTCGGGAACTCGGCAAATACTTTATATTTGCCAAGTCTCGGAATTGGCAACGGCATACATGCGGCAGTGGCACAACCTGGTACTGCGCGGGTCTCGAAACCTCGGGCTTTGCACGAGGTCCGCGAAAGCGAAGCTTTCGAGCTAACCCGTTCCCGAAAGGGTATCTCGGTTCAAATCCGAGCTGCCGCGTAAAAGCCAATTCCGAGTAATCCGGGCGGCGGCGTGTATTCCTAAGTGACATATATCCCTACGGTGTACGCCCAGAACTTTGCAGAAATGATTAAAAACCCTAAAGTATTAAGCGTTGGAAACGAAGCAATAAAACATCACATACTTATTTACGGAACAGAACAATATTACCAGTTGTTGAAAACATAAAAACACTTTCCCTTGTTACACTCCAACGTAACATTTTGCCATTATTTGTTACGTTCTGCTGTAACAATTGATTGGATTGTAACCAAATGAAACTGCCTATTTTCGTTGGATTATAATCGAATGAAACGAAAGATTTATATACGAATATGACTTTATGAGGTAAAATGGCGCAGTTGCTTGAGGTTTTGGAGAAACTGAATCCCTGGTGGCAGGAGAGGCCTTTTGAAACAGGAATTATTAGGGATACTTATCTTCATAAAATTAGGGAATACCTGAAAACAAAGGAAATTCTGGTTGTAACCGGCGTCAGAAGGTCTGGAAAAACTGTTTTGCTGTACCAAACAATTCATGATCTGATTAGCAATCAGAGAATGGAGCCAAAAAAGATTTTGTTTGTGAATTTTGACGAGCCAGACTTAAGCGATCTTAAGGACCCAATACGAAATATTCTTGACACTTATTTCCACGAAGTATCCAGCGAGCCGGCGTACATTGTTTTTGATGAGATACAAAATGTTCCTGGATGGGAAAAATGGGCAAAGAGCATTTATGACGAAAAAAAGCACCAGTTGATTGTTTCTGGCTCTTCATCGCACTTGCTGGACAGCAAACTAGCCACTCTGCTGAGCGGAAGGTATCTCGCTATTCCTGTTTTTCCGCTTAATTTCCGGGAATATCTTTTATTCAATGGATTAGTAGTTAAAGATAAGCTGTCATTGATTGCTAATAAGAATAAGATAATGAATTGCCTTAAAAAATACCTGGTAGAGGGCGGGCTTCCGAGAATAGTTCTTCAGAAAGAAGAAGGCCTGAAAACAGAACTTCTTAAAACATATCATGAAAGCTTGGTTTACAAGGACCTGGTTGCTCAATACGATATAAGAAATGTTAAGGTATTAAAAGAGCTAATTCATTATCTGTATACAACTTTCACGAGTTTTTATTCTTATAAAAAAATAAGCGAACTGCTAAAAATTGATTTCTCAACATTAAAGGAGTATTTTCATTACCTCGAAGAAGCCAAAATATTATTTGAAACATCTCTATTCAGCTATTCCCTAAAAGTCCAAAGCAGAAACAATAAAAAGATCTACTGCATAGACAACGGTCTGAGGAATGCTGTTTCGTTCAAGTTCTCTAAAGATGAAGGCAAACTAGCAGAGAACCTTGCCTTCATAGAATTGAAAAGAAGGGAAAAAGAGCCGTACTATTGGAAAAACAAAGGAGAAATAGACTTTGTAACAAAAGACGTGGACAATTCATTAACCGCAATAAATGTTTCTTACTCAGATGAGATAGACGAGAGAGAAATAAACGGCCTTTTG
>CAYUHB010000158.1:0-2740 GCA_964444355.1 uncultured Methanosarcinales archaeon | reverse complement strand
CCTCATACTGCTGTCTCGCAAAAGGATTAAGATACGTCCTTAAAACTTCATTTGTCTCCAAGTCCTTAAGCCTGAAATCGCCCTCCAGATTAAGATTCCTTTCGACCTTATCAAGAACCTGGATTAAAACAAGCTTATGATTCTTGAAAAAGTACAACGCCTTCTTGATTTCCTCAATAGGATAAAGAAAATCACTGATGATAACAACATAAGACTTAGAGCCAATCAACTTCTTATAACCGGCAAGAGACTGGTCGAGTTTAGTCAAGCCTTTGGGCTTTTTGTTGTTCAAATACTCAACCATGGAAGCAAGCTGGGCGCGACCCTTCTTAGGCCTAAACACCTCAAGAGCATCAGAAAAAGTGCTCAAGACAAAACTCTCATTATTCTTCAAAGCAAGATAAGCAAAACCAATGCCAATCATGCCAGCAAAATCAGCCTTTGTTATGTTAGAGCCAAAATTCATGCTGGCAGAAGAGTCAAGAATAACGTGCACAGTAAGATTTCTCTCCTCCTCATAACGCTTGACGTACAATTTGTCAGTCCTGCCAAAAACACACCAGTCAACACTGCGAAAATCCTCGCCAGGAGCATAAATGGCGTGGTCCTTGAAAATCAAACCGCGGCCAGTAGCCCTGGAAAAACGCTCACCAGTATAGTTAGAAGTAATGCGCTTATTGATAATCAGACTAAACCTGTCCAGCTGATGCAAAAATTCTGTATTAATCATTTTTGTTCCCGGTTCCCATCCGCCGTTCTGGTCTGCGACTGACTTTTACTCCCTCGCATCTGCAAGAGGGAGAAAAAGTCACCTCGGTCAAGCCGAGGCAGAACGGCAATTAAGCGCAACATTTTACTTCAACAATGACTTAATAACATCATCGGCATGCATTCCCTGACGCTCAGCCTCAAAACTCAAAACAATACGGTGGCGCAAAACAGGGAAAGCCATCTTGTTGATGTCATCCTTGGAAACATACTTCCTTCCCTCGACCAAAGCACGAGCCTTAGCAGCAAGAATGATGCCAATGCTGGCTCTCGGAGAAGCACCATACTCAATCAAGTCCTTTTTCTGACGAGTGGAAGTAACCAATTGCACAGCATACTTCTTGATGTCATTCGCAATCGGAATCATCTTAGTCATATTCTGCAAATACAACAAGCTGTCCTTGTTCAAAACAGGCTTCAAAGCAGCCTTCTTGTAATCCTCAGCAAACCTGTTAACAATCTCCATCTCCTCATCAAAAGAAGGATAATCAAGCCTAATCTTCAGCAAGAAACGGTCAGCCTGAGCTTCAGGCAAAGGATAAGTACCCTCCTGCTCAATCGGGTTCTGAGTGGCAAGCACGAAAAACGGCTCCTCAAGCTTGAAAGTAGTATTGCCAACAGTAACCTGATGCTCCTGCATTGCCTCAAGCAAAGCAGACTGAGTCTTAGGAGTAGCCCTGTTAATCTCGTCTGCCAGCACAACATTAGCGAAAACAGGACCTGGCTGGAACTTGAAACTACGCTTGCCAGCAGTAGACTCCTCAATAATATAAGTGCCGGTAATATCAGAAGGCATCAAATCAGGAGTGTTCTGAATACGAGAAAACTTCAAATCCATCAGCTGGGCAAGAGTCTTAATCGTCAAAGTCTTAGCCAGACCAGGATAACCCTCAAGCAAGGCGTGCGAGTCAGCAAGCAAAGCACAGCTGACCTGCTTCAAAACCTCATTCTGTCCAACGATAACCTTATTCAACTCGCTGAAAATAAAATCAAATGTTTTCTTTGCTTCCTCAAGTTTCATATTAAACAACCTCCTGTTTGATTTGATATATAAATTTAAGTCTCTTTCGCGCTGCCTCAATGAAACTCAAGCCGAACAAAGTTCGGCTGGAGTCCAGACAAAACTTTGTTTTGTCTTGACTGAGGTGAATTTCGTCTCCCCTTGCCTTGCGTGGGGAGATGAAATTCAGTCCCTTGGACCAGCGCGAACCGAATGCTGCATAAGTAATCATGATTTAGTAATCTCCTTAAAGTAAGTCTTAACGATTCTCTGGTATTGCTTTGGAATCTGCTCTTCAAAACTCACATCAGCAACAGCCTTGATTTCAGATGGAGCAACCTCGCGGAAAGTCTTATCCTCAGTATCATGAACAGAGCCAATCTCAATATCACTCTTCAACGGGTTAATCTCCAAATCCAACTGCTGCTGGCCCAGCTCTGTAACACTCTTCTCGCCCAAAATCTCGCTCAAATTCTGGCTCTCCTCAAAACGCAGCATTTCCTCATTAATATCATACTCCTGATTAGGCTTGAACTCCTTAAGCTCCTTCATAGCCCCCTTAAAATCAAAAAATTCAATGTGAAACGCGGCAGAACCAATAATGACAAAAGAAATAACCGCCATAACAGCCAACTCCCTGGTCAGCTTGCCAAAATTAATGAAAGAAGAAGTCCTGATTTCCTTCATCTTCTGCAAAACTTCCTGATTCAAAGCATCAATAATCTCATTCTGCTCCTTTGAATTATCAGCAACAGTAATCAACTGCTCACTCAAATTCGGAAACTTCTCCTCAATCTTCGAAAAATTAACATCCTTCAAATTACCACGAGTGTGAATGAGAGCATAAACAACCGCAGGAACCAAAGCATACCACGTAGGAAGCGTAAGCAACAAACAGCCAAGCAGGAAAAACATGAAAACAACCAAGGCATCAATAACGTCAAACTCGGCCCCGAAACAATGGGAAGAACC
>CAYUHB010000157.1:0-2753 GCA_964444355.1 uncultured Methanosarcinales archaeon | reverse complement strand
TTGTGACTATGAGAATGCTTGGAAACATTAATTTCTTTTATGCAGGTTGTGTTGGTATTGTGACAAGCATCTTGATTGTGCTTATTACGATGTACTATACTGAATCTGAGTACAGGCCTGTTAGGGCGATTGTGAAGGCTTGCGAGACTGGTCACGCTACGAACATCATTCGCGGTTTTGCTGTTGCTTTGGAGTGCACTGCAGCGCCTGTTGTTGTTTTGAGCGCTGCCTTGCTGTTGAGCTTTATGTTTGGCACTCGTACTGGCATTGCGCACGGCGGACTGTACGGTACTGCTGTCGCAACGATGGGCATGCTTTCTACTGCTGCTTATGTGCTTGCAATGGATACCTTTGGTCCGATTACTGACAATGCTGGAGGTATTGTTGAGTTTTCCGGCGCTCCAAAGAAAGTCAGGAACAGGACTGACAAGCTTGATGCTGTTGGCAACACTACAAAGGCTTTGACTAAGGGTTATGCTATCGGCAGTGCTGCTCTTGCAGCTTTCTTGTTGTTCAGCGCTTACCAGGACGAGGTTGTTAAGATTGTTGGCGAGGCTGGCAGGATTGTGAACATTGGCAAAGTTGAAGTTTTTGTAGGCGCGTTTATCGGCGCAATGCTCGTGTTCTTGTTTTCCAGCATGGCTATCAAGGCTGTTGGTGACACTGCTCACGAGGTTGTTCTTGAGGTTAGACGGCAGTTTAAGAGCAAGGGCATTATGAAAGGGACATCACAGCCAGATTATGCGAGGTGTGTTGACATCTGCACGAAGTCTGCTTTGCGCGAGATGATTTTGCCTGGATTGCTGATTGTTGGTGTCACTGTTGCTGTTGGTCTTCTTTTGAAGGCTGAAGCGACTGCTGGCTTCCTGATGGTCGGCACGATTACGGGCATTTTGATGGCTCTTGTGCTGAACACTGGCGGTGGTGCTTGGGATAATGCGAAGAAGCACTTGGAAGCAGAAGGCTTTAAGGGCACACTTGAACATCAGGCTTCAGTAACAGGAGACACTGTGGGTGATCCGTTTAAGGATTGCGCGGGGCCCTCACTGCATGTTTTAATTAAGTTGCTCGGCACTTTGACGCTTGTGCTTGCACCATTGTTTATTTGATTTTTTTATTTATTTTTCTTATTATTCAGTAACCTTTTCAGTTTTTTCCTGTTTTTCTTGTAAACTTTTCGGATGAGTTTGTAATTCTTTCAACTTTTTCGTCGATACGAATTTTAAGAAGTAAGTTTTATATATTTAACAGAGGTGAATGGAAGTGATGGCAAGAAAATTAGCTCTAACGTGCGTTATAAAGCGGGAAAGAAAAGTTTATTCCGCAGTATGTCCTGAATTGGACGTGGCCAGCCAGGGAGATACGCCTGCTGAGGCGCGAAGAAATTTAAGGGAAGCAGTTATCGGCCGTTTGCTGGTTGCGCAACAGGAAGGCATGTTAGATGAAATTCTTGAACAATCCGGAATAAGGAGGGCTAGAAAAATAGTGGTCCCCTTGTCCGTCCCGCTTCCCGCATAGTGAAATTACCGTGGCTGACAGCAAATGAGATTATTAGAATTCTTGTCAAACAAGGGTTTACAATTCGCAATCAGGTCGGTTCGCACGTACATCTTATTTGTATAAGAAATGGTGCGAGAAGGATGGTTACTGTTCCTTGCCACGGAAACCGCGAAATTGCACCAGGTACTTTGCTTAGCATAATTCATCAGTCAGGTTTTTCTAAAGAAGAATTCGTCCGTATGATGGAATAAATTTATAAGTTGATTTATATAAATAAAAGTTATGAAGCTTTTCCCTTCGCGCAAGCCGTATCGCAGGGGTTATCTTGCTGTTGGTGATGGCCACGAATTATTCTACGCATTATACGGCAATCCGAAGGGCACTCCTGTTTTGTTTGTTCACGGCGGTCCTGGTGCTGGCTGCAATAAGTATGCTCATCGTCATTTTAATCCTAAACTGTTCAACATTTTGACTGTTGACCAGCGTGGTGCTGGGAAGAGCAGGCCTTTTGCCGGATTGAGAGCTAATACTACGCAAAAGTTGGTTCAGGATTTGCATAAGTTTTTGAAGTTCCTGAAGATAAAAAAGACTTTGGTGTTTGGCGGTTCTTGGGGTTCGTGTCTTTCATTGTGTTATGCAATTAAATATCCGCAGACCGTGCTTGGTATGGTTTTAAGGGGTATTTTTCTTGGCAGTCATATTGAGAATGATTATTTCCTGAATGGTCTTGCAAGGACTCATTTTCCTGAGGTTTGGGAGCGTTTTGTGAGTTTTGTTCCTAAGGGCAAAAATCCTGCGAAATATTTTTGGAAGATGATGAATTCAAAGAATCCGAAGATTGCTCACAGGTATTGCTATGAGTGGTCGGTGTACGAGGGCAATATGCTTCATTTGGAATACAATCCCAAGAAGACTGCAAAGGAGTATCGCGGCAAGTGGGTTGTTCCTCTTGCAAGGTTTGAAGCGAAGTATTTGATGAATGATTGTTTTCTGCCGAATAATTACATTTTGAGGAATGCATACAAGATAAAAAATATTCCAACTTCAATTATTCACGGTCGTTATGATTTTGTTTGCACTCCTGAATTTGCTTACAAACTGCATAAAGCTTTGCCTAAGTCGAAATTGTTTTTTGTGACTGCAGGCCATTCTATCGCTGACCCTTCTGTCAGGGATGCTTTGATGCGGGAGATTCATAAAATGCGCAAGTCTTAAAAAGAAAATCGTCAATCTTGTTGTTATGCAAAAGAGGA
>CAYUHB010000156.1:0-2762 GCA_964444355.1 uncultured Methanosarcinales archaeon | reverse complement strand
CGAATCCGTGGAATGAAGGCGTAACAATCAAGGCAATCGCAAGAAACAGCAGCGCAGAACTGGCAGGCATCGAGCCACCAAAAGCAGCACTTGCACCAATGGCTCACGAACGCATCATCGCCATGAACAATAAACCAATAGCAGACGTGCAAGCATACTATGACTTTACTGCAAAACTCGAACTGGACCAGACAATCCAAGTCAAAACAAACAAGAACACATACAAACTACAGACAAAACCGGAAATCCGCACAACCATTCTCAACGAAACTGAAATTGTCTGGATTAACGAAACAAAAGAAGCAAATGAAACCATCAACGGCACAACCACGCTCGTCAACAAAACGGTTGAAAAGAAAGTCGAACAACCAAAAGTCTTGACCGAGATTGTAGGCGTTGAACCGCTCGGCCTCAGCATAGGACCTGCTCCAACAAGCAACCTGCGCAAAGGATTAGACCTGCAGGGAGGCACACGAGTGCTATTAAGACCTGCAGAAGATGTTTCCCGCGAAACCCTCTCATTGATGGTTGACTCGCTAAAAGAACGCCTTAACGTATACGGACTTGGCGACGTTGTTGTAAATGAAGTATCAGACAGCCCTGACTTTTTAGGAGGCAAAAGATTCATACTCGTTGAAATAGCAGGAGCAACAGAAGAAGAAGTACGAGGACTGCTCGGCAAACAAGGAAAGTTTGAAGCAAAAATCGGAAACGGAACAGTCTTCAAAGGCGGAAACGACATAACATACGTCTGCAGAACTGCACAATGCTCAGGCATCGACCCAAACAGAGGATGCGGAAAAACCCAGGACGGATGGGGATGCGCCTTCCAATTCTCAATCACACTAAGCCCTGAAGCAGCACAGCGCCAGGCAGACTTAACAAAAGACCTCAAAATCATAAGCGGAAGCCTGTCAGAACAGCTCATACTATTCCTTGACGACCAGGAAGTTGACAAACTAAGCATTGCGGCAGAACTACGCGGAAGAGCAACAACAGACATAGCAATAACAGGCGGAGGAAACGGCGCTTCAGAACAAGCAGCTGTGGAAAACGCGCTAAAAAACATGAAACGCCTGCAAACCATACTTATCACAGGCTCACTTCCAGTCAAAATCGAGGTTGAACGAATCGACAACATCTCCCCAATCCTGGGCAAGGAATTCCTGAAAAACGCGTTTTATGTAGGATTTCTCGCGCTTCTAGGTGTTGCTGTCGTATTAATGATTATTTACAGAAAATTCATCATATCCATCCCAATAATGATAACTGCATTGTCAGAAATATTCCTAACACTCGCAATGGCAGCCCTGATAGGATGGAACATCGACTTGTCAGCAATAGCAGGACTCATTCTTGCAGTCGGCACCGGAGTCAACGACCAAATAGTTATAACAGACGAAGCAGCCAAAGGAGGAGCAGAAGGCAGTTATAACTGGAAAGAACGCATCAAAAGAGCATTCTTCATCATCTTCAGCGCATACATGACAATAGTAGTAGCAATGATACCACTGATGTTCGCAGGAGCAGGACTGCTGAAAGGCTTTGCAATAACAACCATTCTCGCAGTCACCATCGGAGTGCTCATCACACGACCAGCATACGGCGCGGTAATAGGCATGCTACTGGAAAAGTAAAACTTTATATCTATACCTGCAGTTTTTAATTTCAATGAAAACAGAACTCAACTTTTTAGAACTGCACCATCTCGTACAAGAACTACAAACCTGCATAGGCAGCAGGGTAGACAACATTTATGCACCAAACGGACTGCTCTTACAACTGCACAAATCAGGAGCTGGAAAAATCTTTTTATGCATAACAGACAAAGCAATGTGGCTTGCAAAAGAAAAACCAGCAGCAGAATCAATATCCGGACTCTGCAGTTTACTAAGAAGACACCTGGAAGGCAAAAAACTGACAAAGCTCGAACAAATAGGAAGCGAACGAATCGCGCGCTTCACATTCCAAACACAAAAAGAAACATATTATCTTTACGTTGAATTGTTCTCAAACGGAAACGTCATCCTAACTGACGGGGATAAGAAAATACTGGCAGCAAAAGAAGAAAGAGCATGGAAAGACAGAGAAATAAGAAGAGGACAGACATACAAACTTCCGCCTGCCAAGCAGAACTTATTTGAGCTCAAAGAAATCCCCTCGGACGAAAAAACGCTGGCAAGCCTTGGCTTCGGAAAATTACTGGCACGAGAGATAATAGCCAGAGGAGATTACCAGTCATTACTGAAAGAAAAAATAAGCGCCCGCGATTACTCAGGAGAACTCAGCCCGATAAAACTCGAACAATTCAAAGAACCAGGCGAGGCATTCACATCCTTTTCTGAATTACTGGATGCAAGACTCTCAAAAAGCCTTGCGGCAGGAAAAGAACAACGGATTTCAAAAGCATACGAAGCAAAAAAAGCAAAAATACAGGAAATAATAGACATACAAACAAAAAACATTGAAACAATGGAAAAAGAAGCAATAGAGCTCCAGCGCAAAGGAGAACTTGTTTACGAGCATTATCAGGAGTTGAAGGATGTTCTTGAGGAGCTTAACAAAGCAAAAGCAAAGTTTTCTTTACAGGAAATAAAGGCAAAATTGAAAGGACATCCTAAGGTCAAGGATTTAAATCCAAAGACGAACGATGTTGTTGTTGAAGTCTAATTTCATTCATATTTTACTTTTTAATCGAAGAAAACCCATTGGGTTTCTTGCAAAAGTATTATCATAAGAGTCAAGAATAAGATTTAACATTT
>CAYUHB010000155.1:0-2762 GCA_964444355.1 uncultured Methanosarcinales archaeon | reverse complement strand
TACTCCTGCGTTGATTTCTCTTGCTTTTTGTGCTGCTTTTTCCATCTGTCCGAAATCGTTTATGGTGAAGTATGTGACGTTAAGCGGTACTGCTTTTGTCAGTTCTGCGAAATATGATGCTGGTGTTTGGTAATACCATAACGAGTATTTTTCGTCTGTTGAGTTTAGTGCTACTATGACGTCTTCTGTTGTGATTCTCATCGGTCTATTTCCGATAATGGCTTCCTTTTCTTTTATTGTTGTTGGCGGGCTTCCAACAAGTGTCAGGTTGTGCCCGAGTGCTAGGTAGACGTATTTGTCTGGGTAGCAGATTACTGCTATTCCTTTTTTGCTGAGGTATTCTGCTGCGTATATTTTGCCTGGGTGGTCGCAGCAGCCGATGACCGCGCTTGCATTGTATCGTATTGCTTGTTCTACGAGCGTGTTTACTCCGTGTGTGTCGATTATTACTGCAAGGTCTCTTCTTAGGAATCTTGTTGTTGGATAGCTTATCTTGTCTAGTGGCACTTCAAATCTGAATGTCTCGTTTTCGTCTATTGCGTACCAATTGTTGCCGTTTTTTGCTGCGAGTGTTCCGACTGCCGGGATGTGCGTTAGATTGATTGTTTTGAGTTCTTTTATTCTTGCTCCTTCGTGCCAGCCTATTTCCGGCATTAGTTCTGTTTCGTTGTAGGTCCTTCTTTCTGAGAACGTGGTTAATAGTTTTGGTCCGTATGGGTTTGCTATTTGTCCTCCGAGCCAGTCTCTGTATACTCTGTCTTCTTGTGATACTATTGTGCTTGACGAGTTTAGTGTTATTGTTGTTTTTCCTATTGTTGCTGTTGTGCCGCTCGTTAGGTTGGGCGTTATTGTTGTGTTTGCTTTTACGTCAAATTTCAGGTTCAGTCTTCCGCGTGCGAGTTTTTCCAGTATGTCTGCTCGGTTGTTGTTTCCTGCTTTTTTCCATTCTCTTGCTGCTGCTTTCAGGAATGTTGCTCTGTCTCTTCCGCAGCCTAATGAGGCTCCGGTTTCGTAAGCCAGCGCTTTTTCTTCGTAACTGCCGTTTATTTGGTCGTAGTATGCCAGGCTTTCGCAGATTGTTGTTTCGTTTTTTGTCAGTCTTCCGATTACGAGCATCGCGTCTGCTTTTGCGAAATTGTCTGTGCTTTCATTGATGGTTTTCTTCAATTGTTCCAGCAGTAATGGAACATCAGTTCCTGCTGCTTTTGTTACGTATGTGAAGTCGATATTCTGCGCGTAGGGGTCTGCCCTTCTGAATACTTTTTGTACGCTGGCATTGATTTCTCCAGTGTACTTTAGCCCGGTATAAGTCGTTCCATCAATTACCAGCGTGGGCGCGTCTGTGACGTTGTAGTTTGTTGCCAGTAAGCTCACTAGCGGTTCGTCTTTGTAGTCTTTGTCTATCGATAATATTACGAGCTGCTGGTCGTATTCTTCGCTTAAATCCTGGAGTATGTATCCTTGCCGCTCGCTTGCGTCGTCATCTATTTTGTAGAAGAATATTATCGGAATGTATGGCTTGTCGCATTCTTTGTTGATTTTTTCTATTAGCGCGAGAAATCTTAGTTCGAGCAGGAAGTATTTTCTTTTGAGGTAGTCGTAATCTTTTTTTCTGAAAAAGCTGTATTGTGAGTAGCTTCCCAGGTCTTCTCCTACTTTTCTGACTTCTTTTTTTAGGTCTGAGATGCGTGTTACCATTATTTCGCATTTTTCTCCGCCGAAGTTTTCTGTGAAGAATTTTTCTACTTTGTATGCTTCGCTGTCTATTTCGTGGACAGTCATCACGTTTTCGATTATTGATATTCTGTATGTGTCGAATAAATGGTTTAGCAGTATGCCTGTCGCAAATATCAGGATTGTCAATAGAAGGCTTTGCCAGAGTATTTTTTTGCGTTCATCCATGGAGTAGTGGTATTAGTTGTTCTTTGGTGTTTAGTCCTGGCAGTGCTTTTTCGAAGTTTACTACCAGTGTTGGTGTGTTTTTGATTTCGTAGTAGTCTTCAAGGAATTCGAGTTCTTTTGAGTACTGGTATTCGATTGCGAATACGTGCAGCGGGTATTGTTCAACGAGCTCGTCGAGTATTTTTCCCTGCTGTTCGCTTAGTGTGTCGTCTTGTTTGAAATAGAATAATATGATGTTTGTTTTGATTCCGCAGTCCTGCTGCAGTTTTTTATCCAGAACGTATGTTCTTATCTGCATCAGGTGGTATTTTCTTTTCAGGAAGTTGTAGTTCTCTTCTCCCAATTTTTGTTTTGCGTCTTGTGCTCCTAATATTTTTCCCATTTTCCATAATTCGTCGCTTAGTGAGCTTAGTCTTTTTTCTGCCAGGGCGCAGTTTGTTTCAAAGCTTTCAAATAATTCTTGTTCTACTAGGAAGCTTTCTGTGTCTAGCTCTGATTGTTTTAGTGTTTTGGATATTTCTGTTTGTCCTGAATTCCACGAGTTGCCCAGTATGATTCCTATTACGAATACTATGCATACGAGCAAAGTTGTTATTAGTAATGCTTGTTTCATGTGCTCCACACCCCAGTGCTTGTTCTTGTTTCCAGTTTTTTAAACGTTTCGCTGTTTTCGACGAGGAAATGAAGTCCTTCTCCTTCCCGTTCCCATGTTAGTCCGTGTATCATTTCAGGCGTTATTATGATGTGTGTTATGTTGTATTTTTCGAGCAATACTGCTGTTTTGTCTATTTCTGCCAGGCTGAAGATGTTTGCCGTGTCGTACTCTCTGTCATCTGCGTACTTGTCAATTGGGTCGAGTA
>CAYUHB010000154.1:0-2778 GCA_964444355.1 uncultured Methanosarcinales archaeon | reverse complement strand
CACATCAATTTTCATAAAAATAAATAATTAAAGAACAGTATATAAAAATTTCCTATTTTCTTAGAAGCTTTTCAATCCTTTTCTTAAGCAGGAAATACTCCTCACTATCCTCTGTATCCTTCCTGTCAATCAACCTGGGCTCAGGAAAAACCTCGTTTTCATCAAACTGGCACCTTGTGAAGTCAATTTCCTTGCCATCAATATAATTAGAATAATGACCAGTACCGTCTTTGAACAAATATTTCAGAATCTTTCCGCCAAAATAATCATTAACAACCAAAACAGTGCAATGACACTGACCATAAGCAGGATTCTTCTCAGACCAAGCAGCTCTCATAGGAGGATAACAAGTATCCTTACCCCAAGATTTCCTCAACGCGTTCTCCAAAGCCTTCAGGTCCATACAAAAAAACACAGAAGCAGGATATAATAAATTAACTGAGAAACAGCATAACCTTATATAATTCCAGAAATGGCTGAGTCAAATGAACAAATGCTCCAAATGCGGTGCCTGCTGCAAGCTCTTCATGATAAATCTGACCGAAGAAGAATACCGCTCAAAAAAATACCAAACCATCTTTGAAAAGTTCGGCTTTGAAGAAGATGTCAAGAACCACCAGTCATCGCTTGCTCAAGACCGGTGGCATGAATAACATATGCGGTGGTTCTTGAGCACACTCGGCATTCCACCCTATTGTGGTTTGCGTAGAACAAACCACCAGTCATGAGACTGGCGGAATGCCGATGTTTCAAAGAAGCTGAGCGCAACGGCTCAAACATCCTGGCAATGCACGACGATGAGAGCTGCATTTATCTCAAAGACGGCCAGTGTTCAATATATAACCAAAGACCATCAGCCTGCCGGAATTTTTTCTGTGATTCAAAAAATCCGCAATTCAAAAAAATGATTGAAAAAATCAAAAATCCTCACTAAAACTCCTGCCTTTGAAAGTACAACTGCCCTTTTCTTCAATCAAATTGCCATCCAAGAATTCCCTATACTCATTGATTAAAGAAATACAGTCAGTGCAGCGCCTGAAATCAGTGCCAATCTCCACTTCAAAATGCTTTTCATCAATCCTCTTCAGCCTGCAAGGCACTGAAGCCCTTTCCATGAAAAAATTGTAAATGGTCTCAACAAAACGGCTGTCAGACAAAGCATCTGAAAGCGTCAAGTGAAGCAGGCATTTCTTGGGCGCGGTGAAACTGACCAGCTCTCTACGTATTTTCAGACAACGCTGGCACTTCATCTTTTCCTCGTTCTCACTTTTAGCCTTAGCCATAAAAGCCGGAAGCTTCAAACTACCATCAGGATTAAACTCAACCATAACTGCCAAGGCTTTGCGGCAGTTTATAATATTTTATATTCCGGAAATAACCACTGGACAAACCGGAAAGTTTACGGGTTTTTATCGACGGAGAAATGCAAAGCCAGTGGACACTGGACAAGTGCGCGCACAGCGTTCTTAAAGGAAAACTGCTCTCTAAAAAACAGAAATGGCGCCCACGCACATCATAAAACAACTGAACACAGAAGAATACAAACAGCTCATCAAGAACATCCAAATCAGCCCTCACGCCAGATTCAGAATCGACGAAGGCCAAAGAAAAGTTTATAAGGACGAATATTTGATAGAAACACTTGAAAAAGAACAACCAGAACTTGCAGGAATACAGGAAAACGGCAGGTACGCTGCCTTTTTCCGAAGAAAAGAAGGATACCTGCGAATCATCTTCACAGTCACACCGGAAAAAACTGAAATCGTCACATTTTTCATAACAGAAAACGTACCAAAAAATGGAACATCTTGACGCGCGAGGAAAAGGAGAAGTCGACTATGACTACAAAGAAGACACTCTATTCTTCAAAATAAAAAACAGGGAATACAAAAAATCACTCGATTACGGCAACTTCGTACTTGACATCGACAAAGAAGGCTTCATAACAGGAATACAATTATTCGACGCCTCCAAACTGTTCAAAATCGACAAAAACGCCCTGCTGAAAGTCAAACGCTGGGAATTCAACACAAAAGTCGAAAACAAAATAATAACCGTACAGCTGACATTCGAAGCAGTAAAAAGAAACAAAGTAATAGTCGAAAAAGGACACAACCTCGAAAGACAAACAACCGCAAGACTACAGGATTCTGAAACGATGTGCACAATACAGGCGTAGGGCGGGGGCAAATTGCCACCTCCCTTGAGAAAGAATTGAGTTGTTAACATTCTGTATACAACTGAAAATCTTTAAAAACTATCCAAATATATGGATAGAATTATCCAAGATAGTTGAAAGGTTCATATGATAATCAAACTAAACAAAAAAAACATCGATGAACTGGCAGACATTGACTACGAATCAGAACACCAGAACGACGTAGAACAAGGAATAACACGCCAACAAATGAAAAAAGAGCTGGTAAAAAGGTTTGACACAGAACAATTCTACGGGTACAAAGACGGAATGTTGAAAGGGTACGTTACATTAAGACCATTCGCAGGATACAAACACTGCGAAATATACTGGCTGGCAGTCAGGAAGAAATACCAAGGACAAGGCATAGGAACAAAACTGCTGAGATTCGTAGAAAACAAAGCAAAAAAACAAGGATACAGGAAAGTGTTTGTTTACACTGGAAAGAACATGATTCGAACACGACATTTTTACGAGAAAAACGGGTACAAATACGTTAACGAGTTTCCAGAATATTACGGATACAGTGAAGGGAATACTACGGCCGTACTGTACGGGAAGACGGTGCAGGTCTGCAGATG
>CAYUHB010000153.1:0-2809 GCA_964444355.1 uncultured Methanosarcinales archaeon | reverse complement strand
ACAGGAACGTCAGCATAATCGACGCATGGCAGGACATGACAGGCAAAATAAGGATATACAAATGAGAGCGCAAATCACGATATTCATCATCATAGGAATTTTGGTAGTAGTCGCATTCGGAATAACACTATACGCGGGAACCAAAATGTCAGGAAGAATGGAAACAAAACAAACAACACAAAGACTAGAACAACTAGGACTCCAGCCATTACAAGATTACGTAAACACCTGCCTAAGCCTTGCAACAAAAGAAGGACTCAAACTAATCGGAAAACAAGGAGGAACAATATACTACAGCCAAGGAGGACTAACACCAGACTACACAGACGAAAAACAATACATCACACAAACAGACGAAACAGAAATAAAAGTGCCATACTTGATAATGCCACCGGAAGGAAACGTAAGCACAATACTTTACTCCGAACCACCAGAATACCCATTCCCCGGATTCCCGTATGCAGGAGGAGAACTGCTCTTCACAGGATACTACGGAATGAGCAAGATACCCCCATTATACAAAAAAACACCAACAGGAGAAAACGTAACAAACTCAATACAGGAAAACCTTGAAAAATACATAGCACAAAAAACAGAAGAATGCACAAAATGGACAACGTTTGAAGACAAAAACTACCAAATAACAGCAGGAACACCGACAACCTCGCTGATATTCGCAGAAAACCAAACACAATTCCAAGGAGAAAAATACATCACAATAGAGCTCAACTGGCCGATAGAAATCACAACACCAGGAGGAGACAAAGCAAACCTGAAAGACTTCGCAATCAGAGAAAACGTAAGACTCGCAACAACATATTTCACGGCAAAACAAATCATAGACGCAGACGCAACAGACATATCCTACATACCAGAAGACAGAGAATCATTCACAGTTACAACACTTAAATCAGGAGAAGACAGCATAATAATGCTAAAAGACGGACAAAGCACACTCGACAACAAACCATACGAGTTCTGGATAGCAAGAAAAAACAGAATGCCAGCACTATGGCAGATAGATGAAACACAATTTACACCACGATTCCACGTCAATGCAGACGACACGGCAAGAGCACAAATACGCATAATAGGAAACAAGCTCAGCATAAAAGACCCCTGCCAGGAAGCAGGAGTGGCAGACCCATTTGAAGTCAAACTAAACGCATCAGACCCAGATGAAAACACAATAATCTACGAAGTATTTCCATCTGAAGTAACACTTAATGACGTACAATCAGGACAACAATTCACAATCACAATATTCGCGAAAGACAACGGTAAATACGAGGAATGGGATTCACAAACAATTCCATTACAAACAGGACTATGCCCAGTAAGCTAACAATATGCACAATCGTAATTTTTGCGCTCTTAGCTATTTTTGTCTACGCGCAAAACGTAGGGTGCTGCTGCGACCCAGTACTGTTCAACGGAAGCTATGACACACAAACAAACTGCGCAGCAAAAGCATTCCTCTTCATAGGACCACCACCAACCATACAAGTAACCTGCAGTCAGCACTGCAATGCAACAAGACCAAGCATAACAGCGCCAAGATGCGGAGACAGCATCTGCCAGGCAACAGAAAACGCAACAAGCTGCCCAACAGACTGCGCGATAATCACAGGATGCGGAACACCAACATACAATCCGGCACCAACAAACCTTTACATAACACCAGTAAAATCACAAAAAGCATTACGACTGAACTTCAACCTGCCCTGCCCAGCAAACTCTGTAAAAATAGGAAGATGCAAAGGAGACTGCACAAACTTCCAACCAATAGCAACAATAGCACCAGCAACAACCTTCAAAGACGAAGACCCAACACTTGAATTCAACACGGACTACACATACTCTGTAATCGCGCAATACAACCTGGACAGCAGTCCAGCAACAGCAAAAGGAAACGCAGGAGACCTCGAATGCTGGCAACAACAAGGACAATTCTGCCTAAACTATTACACATACGACCAATATTACGAGTATCTGATAACAAACGGATACGGACAATACAGAGCAGAAGACTTTGAAAGAATATTCAGCAGAACAGTCAACCTCACATTCAGAACACTGTTCAACAAAGGATACCAGTGCACAGACGCAAACAAACTAGCAGAACTAAGCCCTTCAGTAAGCTGCACACAAAGCCAATACTGCATAGCAGACGAACAAGGACCAAGATGCGTGACAAAAACGCCCTGCACAACAGGAGACCCATTCGGACTGTTTGCAACAGCAACAAGCTGTGAAACAGGACTATTGACAAGATACTGCTTCTATGACAAAAGCGCAACAACAGCAAACAGATGCTACAGCTGCGACCCAAGAATGACCTGCTACGACTACAAAAGCAAAGAAACCTGCGAAAGAGACAACTGCGGAGCAGGAGACTGCCAATGGAACAAAGTATTTGACGATTTAGGAACAGGAGCATGCATCGACAAAAGATACAACAACTGCAAACTCTGCAGCACAAACGGAACAAAAGGAATGGAAATAGCAAAAGCGGCAAGCGTTATATGGGACGTTTGCAGAGAAGAAAAAAGCGACGCGCTAAGCAACAGCCTGTACCCGTGCTTCTACGACGCTGACAGAAAAACAAGCAAAACCTGCGACGAAGCAACCTGCGCAGACTACACACCACCACAATGCGGATCACCAG
Organism: uncultured Methanosarcinales archaeon; assembly: GCA_964444355.1. GTDB lineage: Archaea > Nanobdellota > Nanobdellia > Woesearchaeales > ARS49 > CABMGU01. Next base: position 141 of record CAYUHB010000153.1, on the reverse strand, counting down.
AAGGAGGAATAAAACTCAACCCTGACAACAGCATAGCAGTCCCAAGCACAGACACCTGCGAAATAGGAGTATGCCAATACAACGACGGATGCATCAAAAACGCAGACGGAAACACAGCACCAGACTGCAAATACGGAGACA
>CAYUHB010000152.1:0-2830 GCA_964444355.1 uncultured Methanosarcinales archaeon | reverse complement strand
ATGGCGTGATACGGGAAAGTGTCCCTTAATCCTTTCATGATTATTTTTCTTGATTCGATGTTTGCCTGAGTCAAAATTCTTCCATCACGCATTGTTTGTACTGCTAAAGGAGAATCATAATATTCCATTATTTTTCTGCCAGCTTCCTTTGCAAGCTGGACTGCGACACCTAATTCAAGCATAATCAAGGTTATCCTATCGAGGTATTTAATGATTTTGATTTGTTACTACTAGATAAAGGTTGCTCTTAAACACGTTTCAACGGCAAATGCTCGCGAATAAGAGGAAGCGCGCTATCATGAGCAATGCCGTTAGAAAAAACAGCTCCACGAGGAAGATATGGTTTCTCTTTGTTAAACTGAATGAGACAATTATCATAGTCGGTGGAATGCCCGCCTGCCGTGGTCATGACGAATCCCGGAGCACAAACATCCCATTCTCCAGCACGCGGATCATTGATAAAAGTCACGTCAGCAACACCCTCTGCGATTGAACACAATCTTGCACCCCTGCTGCCCTCGAGAATAAAACCTTTTGAGCCGATTTTCTCCTTCAGCCTGCGCGCTTTCTCATCAGAGTACGCTTTCTGGCTTATGCTGATTATTGACTCTGAAAAACTGCGATTCGAAACCCTTAGCGGCGTGACTTTTCCCTGATAATGAAGAAATGCGCCAACAGAAAACTCTGCGGTGTATAGCTTGTCTTTAGCAGGCATATACGCAACACCTGCAACAGGCACGTTTTTGCGAAGATAGGCAATCAAAACAACAAACCCTTCATGACGCTGAAAATCCTCGCCCCTAACTCTTGCTTTAGAATATTCCTTAAAATCATCAGAGCCGTCAAGAGGGTCAACAATCCAGACATCAGTATTTTTTATTCTCTCTGCAAGCGTTTTAGCGTCCTCAAAATTTTCTTCGCTCAGTATAGAATGACCAGGAAAAGTGTCCTTAAGCCCTTTAGTGATAACTGCATTTGCACTGAGATCAGCAGGGGTGACTGATGAGCCATCAGCTTTCTTAAATGACAAATTATCGCCGATATGCTCCATTATTTTAATTCCTGCTTCGCGTGCAAGCTGCACCGCGACTTCAAGCTCATTCAGCATTAACGACCGCTAAATGACGAGGTTTATAATTTTTCCGCCCAAATTAGAAAGCTTTAAAAAGAGGTCATTTTCTTAGACGTGGGGGTAGGTGAAGACGACAAGTTTATAAGCAAAATCTTCAATCTACTTATCAAGGTGGAAAATGTATGATAGCGATAATGTTCCAGCAGGTCTTGACGGACAGTTAGGCAAACCGCCACTCCGCGACACAGAAACTATACGTGCTATCCGCGAAATCCTATGCGTGCATCACGATGAGAAAGTTCTTAAATGCCTTGAAGAAGTTTTCCACCAGCCAGATACAAGAACCAATCTGATTCATGTTCAAGAAGGCAAACCAGTCGATTTAAAATCAGTTCTGTCAACAAGATATCATTTATGTTTTCTTCCGACAGATTACCAACTTCCGGATGGAGGATTCCCTGTTTTACTGCCTGTTTTACCGGCCAACAGCCAGGTAGTTCTCATTACCGACCAGCAAACCGCAGTTCCGAATCCAAATGGACAGCTTTCGGCTGCACAGCACGTCGATTTTTACGGCTTTGTCCGAACAGGCCGATTAAATGATGACCGGTATTTATCATCATTCAAATGGGTTATGGAACAACTTCTCAACGATAATCCAAACAGAATTCTCAAATTTTTGAATTTCAGCAGAGTAGAAGAGCACATCAAAAGACGTTTTAAAAGAAACGGCGCGGACACAGAGGATAAAGAAGCCAAATCAGTGGAAGATGTTCTCAAATATGTGTCGCGAGAACCGCCCTGTGACAGAATTTATGTTCCAGAAAGCCTAAGACCCGCACTTGATGATATCAAAAAACAAGCACTGAAAAAGCCATTTGTCTTATTCTTTAAACCAGACAGCGGTCTTTATATACTTGATTTGTGAACGAAAAATTTAAATACTTATCACTAAGGAGTGGATACTATGGTTGAAAACGTATTGGGGGTTATTAATCAGGCATTTATCAAGTGGTGCCATGGTCTTGATCCCGAAGCATTCATATCTTCTGCAGATGGACGCCACTATAATCACGAAGCAGCACACAAGTTTGCCCGCTCTTTATTGAAAAGAGAGAACCTATCTAAGGCCAGCTCCCAAACCATAACCGATTTTGTGGCAGATTTACCGCGAACTTATCAGGAAAGACTGCTCGGAGTGGAATTATTTTCAGGTCCAAATAAGAAAAAACTTCTTCCGGACATGGGTTTATTTATAACAGCACTATGCTCATATGTTTCAGTTCCAAGTTATCATATTCCAACACAACCTCTGCGCGACAAGTTAAATTTCACTTTAGACAACTTGTTCTATCGTTTTTTGCGCGAAACATCACCTCAAGTAACCATAGAAGGACCCATAGGCAATTTGAACTTTTTCCGTGCAAAAGTAGAAGCCACAGTGCTTGGAATGGCTGGCCAGCAGAATGCGTGCGGATTTAGAGACGGCTATGTAATATTCCAGGCAACCGGAGACAGGACTGCAGAGAATATTTTAAATGGCGATATTCAAATCTACAGCGGCGGCAATGACATCGCCCTAAACGGCAAAGGAGGACACGTTAAAGTTCTTTATGCAAAAGATTATCTGGGAAGAGGCAACAGGGGCACATCAATCGATGTTTTGAAAGAGACAGGAGAATATTTGTGCTTTGAAATGGAAGCAGGAGTTGTAAGAGCATTTTGCATGCCCGGTCCTCATGTTGCTGAGTCGATGAA
>CAYUHB010000151.1:0-2872 GCA_964444355.1 uncultured Methanosarcinales archaeon | reverse complement strand
TCTTTCAGACTGTTGCCTGAACAGTAAATGTAATATTTTACTTGGGAATTTGGGCCTGATAGACAGCCGTCTCCACACATTATTCCTAGAAGTTCAGCCAGAGCTTGATCTTTTTCCATTAAGAACATATTGTCTGTTCTATTTATAGCTGTTACGCCTGTTTGTCCAGTGCTATTTTTGTCCAGTGCTTGTCGACGATATGTCGGAAATCTCTGATTTCCGAGCACGCTCGAAAATGTAGAGCATTTTCGATGAAATCCGGAAGATTTACGAATTGTCCAGTGGTTTTGTCTTTAAGCGTTAGATTTATATACGTAAAGAATTATTTATCTGTTGAAAAAGATGGTGAAGCAAAAACTTGGTTTGATTTTGTTGGCTTTTGTGGCTGTTGTCGCTATTGGAGGTTTTACTGTCCAGTTGCGTGAGACAATCACTGGCGGTTATACCGGCACTAATATCGGCAAGTGGTATGCCGGCAGTCAGAAAATTCAGTTGCAGCCTGATGAAGCCTGCATTTATTCTGGTCTTCAGCCTATGTATCCTCAGCAGGTTTTTACGAATGAGTATGGCACTTTGATGAGTTTGTGCGTGAAGAATGGAGTGTATGTTGGTGTGCCTCTTATTCAGACAGCTATTGTTCCTTAGATTTTCTTTCTATGAAGTTTATTACTTTGTTTGATTCTGTGCTTATTGGTTGCTGTGCTGGCTGTTGTACTGTAGGCTGTGCTGGCTGTTGGATTGGTGGTAACTGGACTATTGGTATTTTTGATGGAGGTCTTGGCAGGATTACTTTGCCTTTTACAACCATGTAAGCTGTGCAAATGCTTGTTGCAAGGAGCATTATTGCCACTATCCAAATAATCGCGTTATATACGTCTATTGGTTCTTTTGGTGTTTCTGCCTGTGTTGCTTGTCCTGTTGTTGGGAGCGTTTCCTGTTTTGGAGGTTCTGGTGTTATAACAGCAGGTCCTTGTGGCTGAACTGGTGCTTCTTCTTTTGGTGCAGGTCCTTGAACTTCTTCAGTTTCTTGCAGGCTTGTCGGATTAAACGTGGGTGTTGCTTGTTCAAGACTGCAGTAGCCAGGGTATGCTTCTGGCCGTTCGCACATTCGGTTTATCATTTCCAGGTTTGTTCCGCAGCAGCTGTATTTTGCATAAGAGCAGGTTTTGCATCCTGTGAATGAGTATTGTTTGCTTCCTCCGCCTCCTCCGCCTCCTCCGCAGTTAGGTGTGGTGGTGTATTGGCAGTATCCTTGGATGCAGACGCCTGTTGTGCATGGGTCGCCGTCGTCGCAGTCCTCGCTTCTCTGGCACGTATCAAAAGTTATTTCTCCGTCTTCATCCTGGAATTGTTGTGTTGAGAATGGTTGTGATGCCTGGTCTGTTGCTGATGCGCTTTGGAATATTAACGCGCTTGTTCCTGCTTTTATCGGAGTGTACCTGATGGTTGCTATGTTTACTCCTGTTTGCGCGTCACAGTCTGCATTTTGGATGCTTAAGCCGCTTACTGATATTGTTGTTGTGTCTGACGCAATAGTGTGTGAACCGCTTCCTTGGTGTATTGTTACGCTTGCTGGCTTGACTATTCTGGGGTCGTGCGCTATGACCATGTTTGTTGATTTGACTGTTCTTTGCAAATGGGTGTTTGAGAGGCAGATGTTGACGTCGATTGGTGATTTTATTGTTCCTCTTACTTTTGGCAGTTTTAGTTTTGTCAGCGGCGCTATAACTTTTATTTTGGCTCCTGTTCCTGTTGCTTCTATCGGGTTTCCTTCACTGTCGCTGACTGTTAGTTCGGTTATGTCCAGCTGGTATTCTCCTGCTGTTGTGCCTTCAGGTATTGTGTAAGATAGTGTCATTACTGGTCCTGTTCCGGCTATTATTCCCTGCGTGTTTCCTCCGAATGCTGAATAGGCTGTTGTTTTGTCTGGCGTGTTTTGTGTTGCTCCGCTTATTCCGCCTTCCAGTCTTGCTCCGTTTGTTGCTGTCAAGAAGGTTATTGGGCTGCTCTCAGTTATTTTTGTTGAGAACCCCCATATCGGCGCGTCGTTTTGCAGGTTTAAAGCCAGGCCGACTGTTTGTCCTGGCTCTCCTGTTGTGGGCGATAGCGTGAAAGTTATTGCAGCGCTTGCGCTGGTCGCCATTATTATCATTAGCAATAGTGTTGTTTTGTTCATCTCTTTCTTCCTGGGATTATTGGAAATTGGTATTTAAGTGTTTTGGCAGAGCAAAGCATTTAAGTAGTGAATATTTCCTAGTAGTGAGAAAAAGAGACTATGAATCCGCGCATCAGAATATATGTGGCATTTGGATTGTTGGCGTTCTTTGCTTTTCTTATTTGGAATCCCGTCTTTACCGGGCAGGTTGCTGGCGGTGAGCCTCAGAAGGTTGTTGTTATCTTGAAGGCTCAGGCATTGAGCAATGGCATTACAGGTGCTGTTTCTGCTGATGATTCAATTGTCGAGCTGAAGGCAGCCACTGAAATTGCACAGCAGGAGGTTTTGAATGATGTTAATGCTCCTTCTTTGATGGACAGGATTACTGGCAATACTGCTCCTGATGTTGAGGCAGAAAGAACTCTTGAGATTGTTCCTGCCATGATTGTCGAGGCAACTCCTGAAGGTATTAAGGAATTGAAGGCTCACCCGTTGGTTGAGGCTGTTTATCCGAATATTGATTTTGAATTGCTTCTTGCCGAGAGTGTTCCTTTGATTAATGCAGATGATGTTTGGCCGTTGCAGATTAATGGAAATCCTGTTAATGGCAGTGATGTTAGTGTTTGCGTGATTGATACTGGTATTTCTCTTCATTCTGCTTTCCAGAGCAGGGTTGTTGATCAGAAGTGTTATTGTTCTCCGAATTGTTGTCCGAAT
>CAYUHB010000150.1:0-2876 GCA_964444355.1 uncultured Methanosarcinales archaeon | reverse complement strand
AGGAGTAGGAGACATAACAAAAACGCCAGTAATACAACAACACAGCACAAAAGTCATTGGGCATACCCGTTGGGCCACACATGGGTGTGTAACAAAAGAAAACGCACACCCGCACACAAACAAAGAAAAAACAATCTGCACAGTACACAACGGAATAATCGAGAATTATGCAGAACTAAAAACTGAATTAGAACAAAAAGGGTACACTTTCGCAAGCCAGACAGACACAGAAGTAATACCTCACCTGATTGACTTTTACATAAAACAAGGACAAAATTTTGAACAGGCATTCACAACAATGCTCGGAAGAATAGATGGCAGCTACGCAATCTTAACTGCACACGACAAAACACCAGGACTAATGTTTGCAAGAAAAGGAAGCCCGCTAGTGCTGGGCTTAGGCAAAAACGAGCACTTCATCAGCTCAGACATACCAAGCTTTCTGCAACACACACAAACAATAGTGCATTTAGAAGACGGAGACTACGGAAAAATAAGCGACAAAATAGAAATCTACAACAACGGCAAACAAATCACCAGACAGCCGACAACAGCACCATGGGACATAGAAATAGCCAAAAAAGGAGCATACCCGCACTTCATGATCAAGGAAATAAACGAACAACCATTGACGATAAGAAAAGCACTCAACCAGCCGGCAGAACTGATAAAACAAACTGCACTACTGCTCCAGAGCGCCTCAACCGTGTATCTGGTAGGCTGTGGCACGAGTTACAATGCTTGTGCCACAGCAACCTACCAGTTTTCCAAATCGGGAAGGCAAACAATACCAGTACTTGCATCCGAGTTCATACAGCACACAAACTTTATCGACAATAAAACAGCAATAATAGCAGTATCACAAAGCGGAGAAACAGCAGACGTGCTGGACGCAGTAAAACTCGCAAAACAAAAAGGAGCAATAATAATTGCAATAGTAAACGTGCCAAGCTCAACTCTGGCAAGAACAGCAGACGTCGTAATACCAATGAATAGCGGACCGGAATTATCTGTCATCAGCACAAAAACCTGCACATCACAATTAGCGATATTGTACACACTGGCATTCGCATTAAGAGCAAAAAACACGGAAACGATAGCAGAAGCAGCAGACGCAAGCCTGCACCTGCTCAGACAACATTCGCAGACAATGCCAGAACTGGCAAAGAAAATTGCAAACTCAAAAAACATCTTCTGCATAGGAAGAAACGCAATGTCACACGTAGCAAGAGAAGCAGCACTCAAAATCAAAGAAGTCAGCTATTTACACGCAGAAGGAATGCCAGCAGGAGAATTGAAGCATGGCAGTATCGCATTAATTGAGGAAGGAATGCCGGTCATAGTATTTGCAGACGAGGAAACAAGAGCGCTGACAATATCAAACGCAATGGAAGTCAAAGCAAGAGGAGCATACGTAATAGGAGTGGACAGCAAGCCAAACAGCGCATACGATTTCCACATACAAATACCAGACATAAACGGACTAATGCCATTATTGGCAATAATACCAATGCAACTACTTTCATATTATTTAGCAGTACAAAGAGGATGCGACCCGGACAAGCCAAGGAACCTGGCGAAATCAGTGACCGTAAGGTAACTTTTTTCCAGCCAAATCTGAAAATATTTCGAAAAAACGTGTCAAAACCGAAATTATTCTTGCTGCACCCGTAAAGTTTACGGATTTCTCGACGATAAATTTATTAAGAAGGTTGACTTAATAACTGGTATGCCAAAAAAGCTGATGAGTGAGCAGACAGAATTTAGAAAAAATATATGCCCTCCAATCTATTGGGCCTCCTTCGGCATGATTCTAATGTGGTGCATTTTCAAATTAGCGGGAGTGATATGATGCAAAACAAAACCTTTATAAGTAAGAATATTCTTACTGAAGCTATGATTGTCAAAACCGTGAAAGTGTCTGACAAAGGGCAGATAGCAATACCATTGGAAATAAGAGAGGAAGCGGGCATAGAGAAGGGAGATGAGCTGGTCCTTGTCCAGGAAGGGAAAAAAATACTCGTAGAGCCCGCAGTAAAGATAAGCAAAAGGGTAAAAGACGACTTTTCAGACCTTCTAAAGCTCAGCGAGAAAAGCTTGAAAAAACTCTGGGATAACAAGGCAGACAAGGTTTGGGACAATTACAAATGAACGCAAAACAAAAAGATGTGGTTCTCCTGCCAGTAATTTTCAGCGACCAAACAGAGAGCAAAGTACGCCCTGCAATCGTCATTTCAAACAATGAAATAAACGAGACTAGCGATGACGTGATGCTTGTGCCATTAACATCAGTCCTGAAAGAAGCGCCATATTCGATAATGATAACCGACAAAAGCCTGACTGACGGCAAACTCGCAGCGCCAAGCAGGGCAAGAGCGGACAAAATATTCACGGCAGACAAATCGCTCATCGAGAGAAAAATCGGAACAATAAAACAGGAAATTCTAACAGCGATAAAACAGGAAATAATGAATGCGATTTAATCCTGCGCAATACTCCAAAACAAGTCAAACTGTTTTCTATAAGTCTCAGCGATTTCCTTGTTGGTGATGATTATCAGATAATAAGGCGTGCCGAGAATAAAAAAAGCAACCTGCAACAGGAATCAATCAAAACAGAAATGTACGCAACAAACAACTACAGAGGCCTCACAGGAACACTAACCATGAGCCCTGACGGCATAGTCAGAAGCGTACAAGAAGAAATATACCAGATACAAAACGGACAACCCGTGAAGGTTTAATTATAATTTTTTTCTTTTTTTATTATTACGCAACAACCTTCTGCGTCTCAAGTTCCTTGTGAATCAATTGCGATGACACCAGAAGGTCGATTTCAATAAGCTTCTTGACCAAAGGACTGTCAATGTTGAGCTT
>CAYUHB010000149.1:0-2890 GCA_964444355.1 uncultured Methanosarcinales archaeon | reverse complement strand
CGTTTTGTTGATGAAGGTCTTGTTCGCAGGGTCAAGGTGTCTGGGAAAATGCCTTATTACCTTGCGAATTATGAGAGACCGGATTATCAGATGAAGAAGCGCGTTTTCGCACTTGAACAGCTCGAAAGGTCTGGTTTTCTTGCACATCTGGCAAGCCTGCCAGCGAAAGCGGTTTTCCTTTTCGGAAGCATGAGCCGATGGGACTGGTATTCAGGCAGCGACGTTGACATTTTCATCTACGGCGATGACGAAGGCCTTCAAACTGGAAAGTTCGAAATGGCTTTGCATCGGGAAATCGAGGTTTTTGTCTGCCATGACCAGAAGGAACTTGAACGTTTTAGCCCTGGCCTGTTGCGCAATATTATTAAGGGATACCGCGTTAAGGGTGAATTGAATGCACCAACCTGAAACACAACAAGAACGCTATGCAAGATGCACCGTGGAAGGCTCATTTGTGCCGGTGGCGGAAGATGATTTTGACCAGATCCGGACAATGCTCGTTCTTTCACTTAGGGACTGGCAGGCCGTCAAAAACTGGATAACAAAATCCGAAAAGGATGGTCCCGAATGGAATGGAATATCCAATCCCCATTACGATGTCCTGCACCAGCTTACAGAAGCATTTCTTCTTTTCAGCCGTATGAAAATCAAGACCCACGAATGCCTCTTCGCATACCTGTGTGAAAAACATCCTGAGCTTGAATTTGACTGGAACTTCCTCGAAGACGTGCGCAAAAAACGCAATCGCAGCGTTTACTACGGCGAACCCGTAACTTATCCAGTCTGGAAACGAGCAGAACTGCAAATCAACCTTTACATCAGCACACTCAAAAAACTTGTAGAAGGAAAGCTCAAAACCGAAAAGTAATGTGCACGTTTCTTTAAAAATACAGTCATTTTGGCATAAAAAAAGCCAACTTTTTTAAACTACAAAAGCATACTTACTACTATGGCGGGGTATGCTTTACGGTCAAGCGAGTATGAGGACTTACTGGCTCAAGATCCTCGAATGAGAGGTTTTGTAGTCTTCGCTCCAGAAAATGGGATGTTAGTGAGCCAAGAGGTTATTCGTCGCAAAAAGACGGCCGTGCTTCTCGGAGACTTGGATGATAAGGACATAGAAATCTATGCCAGAATTGCAGACTTGGAAAGAAAATACGTGCCTTATTGGAGGGCAAGTTCAAAAAGAGATAAAAATCTTGGTACGATGTTAGACGTGCATAGACTTTCACAAGGTTTCATCAATGTTTTTCTTTTTATGGAAGGAAATACTCCTGAGCTTATTAAAATAATAAAAGAGTCGGGAATTACTTCTGCTGTTCCGTTGGAACTTAGGCTGCTGGCCGCTGCCGAGCATGGAGTTCGAGGAGATAAATTTGATCGCTGTCCATCGAGATATTCTCAAGGTTTAAGGACAGTACGTGTGCCATATGTTTAACATTAGCATCATGTTTCTTTTCCTTTAGTTCTGATAATTTATTTATAATCTCATTTACAATTGATTTTAAGAGGGTTATTCGTCTGATAGGATCAGTTATGACTTTAATATCTTTCAAAGATCCGGATATCATCTCGATGGGTTCGAAAACTTCTCTTTTTGCTTCGCCAATAACGACTTTTTCATAACGTTCATAATCAAAATTTCCAAGATCGATATCTAATATTGTGGCTCTATTTTGCATCAAAGCAATAGTCTTGGCTCCAAGGTCCTCTCTGAACTTCTTCATTTCATTTGTATGGGCGGCCAGTTGGATGAGAACATCTTCAATTGATTTGCCTTGATTAAGTAAATCTTGTGCCTGATTAAAAGCGGCTATGGCTTTGTTCAAATAAGAATCCTCGTCATTGATCAGAATATCATAAACCACCCTTCGTGGTATCAGAGCAAGCTGTGAATTCAATACCAATTCGTGTTGTTTCACAACGTTTGGATCTCCTGCTTCAATTTTCTTGTTTTGTGCAACATAATTTCTTACTTTTTGCAAAATATCAAGAACCGGTTTCTCAAATCTTTTGCCTAAAATAAGTCCCACAATTTCTGTATCAGCAACGATAATTGTCAACCTAAAATTCGGTGCTGGCAAAAGCGTATGGACTAGAAATGAAGGATCCCTTTGCGCCAGAAATATAAGTACGTTGGAGTCAACAGTAAATTTAACATCATTTTTGATGTTTTTTAAGATTAGTTCCTTTAATTCTCTAACAGTAATCATTATCAGAATGGTAAGTATTGGCCGTCTTTAAAAATTATACGAATCTACTAATTCAGAGAATTGAATAAAAAGTAATAAATACAAGATTGCATTTCTACATTACAGATTCTTGCACCACTGCAAGTAATTAATGTGCTTACGCACCGTGTGCTGCTTCCCGCGTGAGGCTCTTTACCAATAACCTTTAAAAACTCACTTTCTTGTATTTGTATTATGCCACGAATAGCAGTAGTACGGAAAGACCGGTGCAACCCGCAAGGATGCGGAGGCTACCTCTGCGCAAGAGTGTGCCCGGTCAACATGCAAGGAAAGGACTGCATAGTTCCAGCACCAACAGGAGACAAAAAGCCCAAGATAGACGAAACACTATGCACAGGATGCGGAATATGCCCAAACAGGTGCCCGTTCGAAGCAATAGACATCATCAATTTACCAGAACAGCTGGAACACCCAATCCACAGATACGGACAAAACGGCTTTCATTTGTATTCACTACCTACGCCGATATTTGGAAAAGTCATCGGCATCGTCGGCAAGAACGGAATAGGAAAATCCACTGCAATCAAAATACTTGCAGGACTGCTAAAACCAAACCTGGGAACAGACAAAGAAGCAGACTGGAACGAGCTCGTCAAATTCTTCAAAGGCAAAGAAGCACAAACATACTTCGAAGCGGT
>CAYUHB010000148.1:0-2895 GCA_964444355.1 uncultured Methanosarcinales archaeon | reverse complement strand
AACCACCGCAACCCTGCCTGCAATTGCCAGAAGCCACAACAAACACAACACCCCTCTGAATAGCCTCCTTAACAGCAGAAGCCAAAGGACCATCAAGCTCAGTAAACATACCACCAAAGCTCATAGAAATGATGTCAACATCATTGTCAGCTGCCCAGTTAATGCCAGCAATAATCTGAGAAGTACTTCCAGAGCCAGTCCTACTCAAAACCTTAGCATTATAGATCTGCGCTCCCCTGGCAACACCCTGAGCAATACCAGCAACGTGAGTACCGTGACCATTCAAGTCAGCAGTATCCTCGCCAGACACAAAAGAACGCGCATTGTAAACAGAAATATTAGCGTGAGGACCAACACCAGTATCAAGAACAGCAATCTTCACGTTCTTACCAGTAATATTGCCCTCCCAAACCTTATCAACACCAAAAGCAGGAATACGGTCAGACAAGAAAGCAACATACTCCCTCTCATTAGAAATCTCCTCAACACCAACAGCCCGGGAAACCTCCTCAACCTTATCAGCAGGAAGCTCAACAACAGCAACATCACCCACAGCAAAACTCTGGGTAATCTGACCGCCAGCATCAGAAACAGTCTTCTGCAAAGCCACCAAAGCCGCATCATCCTTAACATTAATCAAAACCTTAGCCCTCTTCCTATCCTTCTTAAGCTCTTTCAACTCTTTAACCAACTCAGGACTAATCTTAGGACGAGGCTCATCAAGAGAAACAGCACCAGCAGGATTTGTAATATTTCCAGATATAACTGGAACATTTACAGGCTCAGACTCACTCAGGATAGCTTCAGGAACGCTTCCCACAATACCAGTCGGCTTTGCAACAAGCTCTGAACCAGGCCAGAACAAAAACGTGAGCAAAATAAGCACGAAAAGAGAACAAACGAGCGCAAGGACCCCCAATCCACCTCTTTTACTATACAGTGGATTAAAAGTTTTCAACAAGCTACGCCTCCCCAAAGGCTCGCCCACCCGTGTAATTGGTTTAAAGAGAGCAAAGTATTTATATCTAATTGATATTAATCATATTACAAATATAAATTGGGGGAATTATGAAACGCAAGATAATACGCCAAGGAAACAAAGACCACGGCTCTTTCACCGTCACACTGCCTTCTGAATGGACGAAAAAATACGGGCTGAAAGCAGGAGATGAAGTCGACGTTGACGAAACAGGCAATATGGTCTGCATGTACGCAAAAAGAGGGCCAATCGTGCCCAAATCAGTCCACATCGATGCAAGAAACTTCACAATAACACAACTCCACCGCCACATACAGGAAGCATACCGTTCAGGAGCGGAAACAATAGAAGTCCAATACCAGGACGGAACACTATACCACCCGAGAACACAAAGAAAAGCAAACGTAAAAGAAGAAATCGAAAACATGGTCCCGGATGAACTCCTCGGAATGGAAATAGAAAAATCAACATCAAGCCTTTTCATCATAAAACAGTTCAGCGAAGCAATCGAAGACGAATTTGAAACAGCACTCCACAAGATATTCTTCAAACTCCAGGACCAAGTCGACAAGTCCATATCAGCACTCAACAGCATGAAACCAGACCAGCTAAGAGCAGTATGGGCATACGACAGAGGAGTAAACAAGTTCTGCAACTTCTGCATGAGAATACTCAACAAAAAAGGGCACAGAAACGTGAAAACAGGAAATGAGCTCTACGCAGCACTCGCACAGCTCGAAAACCTCGGAGACATGATATACATGATACCAATGGTCCTTGCAAAAGTCGGAGCAAAAGAAGTAAACCCTGAAATACCGCTGTTACTGCTCGACGTGAAAAAAGCAATAGGACTGGCATTCCAATACTTCACAACACACTGCGAAGAACACTACTTTGAAATAATCAAGCTCAGAGACAAATTCTACGAAGCAGAAAAAAAATCATTCAAAAGAGACGGACTGTACGCAGCACTGCTCGCAAAAATCGGATTCTCATACGAGCTCATAGTAAACCTCAAAGACGTCGTCATTGGACAGAAATATTAGATAAATTTAAAAACCACGAAAACAAAGGCAATAATATGGGGTACAAAACATATCTGGTAATGTATTTTGGAACAAAAGGTTTCGGCGCAAGCGAGATTGCCAGCAGACTTGAAAAGATAGGATTCCAGTCACAATTCGGACCATTTGACTTCGTGTTCGAGTGGAAAAAAGAACCCTCAAAAAACGAAGTCTTGGCTCTCGGAGACAAAATAGCAGAAACACTGAAAGACTCCGGCGCAGTATTCAATCTCGACACGCACGATTAAGCCCGGAAAAATCAGCTTTCACACTTCTTTTATAGGCGACAGGATTATTAAAATTAAATGGTGAAACAAATGGAAATAGCAATACTCGGAGACCTGCACGGAAAGATTTACGAAGCGCTAAAACTATGCCGTGAATGGGAAAAACAAAACAAAAAATTGGACCTCATACTCCAGCTGGGAGACTTCGGAGTATGGCCTGGCGAAGCTGACAAGCAAACACAAATCCGGGCAGCAAAAGACCCAAGAGAACTTGGATTCAAAGAATTCATAACATTAACACCGAGAGCTAGAGAACTGCTAAACGAGCTGGAGGCACAAATACTGTTTGTAACAGGCAATCACGAAGATTTTGAATATTTGAAAAAGTTCCAGGCAACAGGACCGATATTTCCAGTCGATACTTTGAAAAGATTATGGTGCCTGAAAAGCGGACACGTATTTGAATATGAAAAAGATGAAGAAAAAATAAGAATTGCAGGAATAGGCGGGATAGACAAAAGCACGCGAGCCAAAAAATATCCTGAAGAAGCATACATCAAAGACGCAGACAAACTAATGCATTCCGAATTCGACATTCTAATAAGCCACGACGGACCAAAAGACA
>CAYUHB010000147.1:0-2915 GCA_964444355.1 uncultured Methanosarcinales archaeon | reverse complement strand
AGGGTCCATAACAAGAAACTCCCTGTTGCCAAGAAAAATATCGTCTTTCTTGTACCAGTTCTCTTTCATAGGAACTTTAACAGGATACTTATTTTTCTTCAAACGCTTCAAGACAGCATCAACATCATCAACCTCTATCTGAAAATTAACACCCCTGCCAAAAGGATGCTCCAATTCACCAGTCTTCCACTCGCCACCCTTTTCAATCATCAACTGACTGCCCTGAAAAGAAAGAAAAGCAAAATTAGGCCTCTCATATTCTATCTTAAATCCGAGAATCTTTGTATAAAAATCAAGACTCCTGTTAAAATTGCATATGGATAACTCAGGAATTAATTTGTTAAATTTCATCAGTACCCCATCAACAAAGCATCAGGATCTTCCAAATGACGCTTAATTTCATTAACAAACTTCGCAGCCATCGCGCCATCAATAATACGATGGTCAAAAGACAACGACAAAGGCAACATTTTCCTGATTTCAACCTTGCCATTAATCGGAACAGCCATATCAGCAATCCTGCCCAGACCAAGAATAGCACACTCAGGATAATTAATCACAGGAGTGGCAAAAACACCGCCAAGACTGCCAATATTAGTAACAGTAAAAGTACCGCCCTGCAAATCCTTCAACTGAATCTCCCTTGTCCTCGCCAGTTCAGCAACACGATAAATCTCGCGCGAAATCTCATAAATAGTCCTCTCATTCGCATTCTTCACAACAGGAACCATCAAGCCAGCAGGAGTATCAACAGCAACACCAATGTTGTAATACTGCTTGATAACAATATCACCCCCATCAAGACTCGAATTAACATAAGGAAACGCCTTCAAAGCAAGAACACAAGCCTTCACAATAAAAGGCATGAACGTCAGCTTAACACCTCTCTTCTCAGCCTCTTCCTTTTCCTTCTCACGATAATCTGCCAATTTAGAAACATCAGCATAATCCATATGAGTAACCTGAACAGTGGTACGCATACTCTCTGACAAACGCTCAGCAATCTCTTTTCTCACACCCTTCAAAGGCATCTTGATAACACGACCAAACTTTTCAAAAGTAATCGTAGGACCAGCATCTTTTTTAGTCGCGCGGGCAACATCATCTTCAGTAATCCTGCCGCCAGGACCAGAACCCTGAACTTTTGAAACATCAACTTTCATCTCCTGAGCAAGCTTTCTCACAGCAGGAAGAACTGCGACAGAAGGCTCAGCAACTTTCTTAGGAGCAACAAACTTCGGTTCCTCTGAAACAGTTTCCAACTCGCCAACAACACCAGCAGGAGCTCTCCTAGTTTCACCAGCCTCGCCGATAGAACATAACACATCACCAACGTGAATTTTATCGCCTGCACTGCCAAAAATCTTCAAAACAGTACCAGCCTTAGGACTCGGAACCTGAACAACAGCCTTAGCAGTCTCCAACTCAAGAATAGCCTGGTGTTCTTCCACTTTATCACCATCTTTAACCAGCCACTTAACAACCTCTGCCTCAACAATACCCTCTCCCAAATCCGGAAGCTTGAAATCAAATGCCATGAATATCCCGCCCCTGCCGCGCCTCAGCAAAGCTGAGGTCAATTTTCTCTCCCCTTAGCTCTGCGTGGGGAGAAAAAATTGAGTCGAACATCGGAAATCGAGGATTTCCGAGTGTGCTCAAGAATCGATGCGATTCTTGACAGACCGCGGCAGTCATAAATATTATTTTGTGTGACATCAAAATTTCATCACCTTTCCAATAGCATTCTTAATCTTTTCAGGACTTGGCAAATACTCATTCTCCAACTTAAAGTAAGGGAACGGAGTATCATAACCAGCCACTCTAAGCACAGGAGCTTTCAAGTATAATAAAAGTTTCTCCTGAATACGAGCACAAAGCTCAGCACCAAAGCCCAAAGTTCTTGGCGCTTCGTGCACGACAACACACCTTCCAGTCTTCTGCACACTGGCAAAAACAGCATCAAAATCACAAGGGCTCAACGTCCTCAAATCAATAACCTCTGCCTTAACACCCTGCACAGCAGCATCATCAGCAGCCCTCAAACACTCACGCAGCATAGCACCCCAACTGATAAGCGTAACATCAACACCCTCCCTGACAACCTTGGCCTTACCAATCTCAACAGTGTAAGCATTCTCAGGCACTTCATCACGGAAAGCACGATAAATCCTCTTCGGCTCCATAAAAACAACAGGATCAGGATCACGAATAGAAGCAATCAGCAAACCTTTCGCATCATAAGGATTACTAGGCACAACAACCTTCAAGCCAGGAGTATGAATAAAATAAGATTCAGGACTCTCATTATGATGCTCCAAAGCACGAATACCGCCGCCATAAGGAAAACGAACAACCAAAGGACAAGTATAACGACCACGAGTCCTGTTACGCAAACGAGCAGCGTGACAAAACAACTGATCCATAGCAGGATAAGTAAAACCATCAAACTGAATCTCAGCAACAGGCTTCAAACCCTGAACAGCCATAGAAATGCTCACGCCAACAATGCCAGACTCAGACAAAGGAGTATCAATCACACGACGGTCACCATACTTTGCAAACAAACCATCAGTAGCACGGAAAACACCGCCATTCAAACCAACATCCTCGCCAAGAACAACAACAGAGCCGTCCCTCTCCATCTCACAATCCAAAGCATCCTTCACAGCCTCAACAATAGTCAGCTTTGCCATTCCTTCCTCTGCTCAGACAAATTAGGAGTCAACTTTTCATAAACAAAATCAAACATGTCAGTCGGCTTTGGAGAGAAACTCTCAGCCTCTTTCACGCCCTGATCAACCATACGCTTAGCCTCAGCCTGCAATGCTGCCTCAAACTTCTCATCCCACAACTTCTTCTTCTGCAAATACAACATAAAACGGGCAAGAGGGTCTTTCTTCAGCCATTCCTTCACA
>CAYUHB010000146.1:0-2916 GCA_964444355.1 uncultured Methanosarcinales archaeon | reverse complement strand
TGGAGCAATGTGTACAACAATGCAATCCGCCGCAAACCTGCCCAGAAATGTGCAGGCAAAAATATCCTGCAACAGCCACGGCAGCATCAACAGGCTATCAATCATGCATGAGACAATGCTACCCAACATGCGCAGAATACTGCAGAGAAACCTTCAGCAACGACAAGGCAGGAATGCAAAGATGCTTTGACCAGTGCAATCCTCCAACGCAAACAACCACGCCTCCAGAATGCAGAGACTCAGACGGCAAAAACATAAACAACGCAGGAGAAGTACACTTGGGAGACCAAGTCTACAGAGACTCGTGCTATGACACCAAAAACGTGGTAGAATGGATATGCAGAGACGGAAAACCAGCAGAATTAAGACTCAAGTGCCCAGGAGAATGTTTGAACGGAGCGTGCGTAGCAACACAAACAACAACTCCACAAACATATGTGGTAACAGCCCGCAGTTAAATTTTTTTTATTTTTTATTTAAAAAAACACCAATCCTTCTCAAAGCCTCATTAATCTTATCCTTAGGAACAGCATAACTCAACCTCACATAATCCTTCACGCCAAAAGGCTCGCCAGGAATAATAGCAACCTTTGACTGCTCCAACAACCTGCTGCAGAAATCCATAGAATCACCATCAATCTTAACCCAGCAATAAAAAGCACCAGCAGGCTTTTCACATTTCAAGCCAATAGAATTCAAGCAGTCAACCATCAAATCCCTTCTTTCTCTATACTCTTTCAAAACAGCAGGGTTTTTGCCGAAATCCAAAGCCTTCACAGCAGCCTTTTGCGCAATAGAACAAGGATTAGAAGTAACATGACTCTGAATGGCAGACATGTCCTTAATCAAATCAACAGGACCGCCAGCATAACCAATACGCCAGCCAGGAACACCAGAAGACTTAGACAAAGAATTAATCGTAATAGTTCTTTCCTTTATTTCTGAACCCAAAGAAGCAATGCTCACGTGCTCCTCATCATAAGCAAAATACTCATAAACCTCATCAGAAAGAACCATTATCTTATGACTTAAAGCCAAGTCAGCAATCCTCTTAAGCTCAGCCCTTGAAACAACAGCACCAGAAGGATTATTAGGAGAATTCAAAATAATTCCCTTAGTATCCTTGGTAATCTTCTCAGCAATCAAATCAGCCTTAAACTGATTATTCTCAGTACGGCAAAAAACAGTCCTGCTCTGAGCCATCTTAATCTGCTCAGGATAAGTCAGCCAGAAAGGCACAGGAACAACGAAATCACCAGGACCCAAAGCAAAAATAGCATTAAACAAAACCTGCTTCGCACCATTAGAAACAATAATGTTATCAGTCTTGTAATCCAGATTATTATCGCGCTTGAATTTCTTGACAACAGCCTCCTTCAACTCAATAATGCCGGACTCAGCAGTATACTGCGCAAAATTATCTTTAATAGCCTGAATGGCGGCTTCCTTAGCAGGCTCAGGAGGCAAAGTATCAGGCTCGCCAGCAGCCAAACTAACAACATCAACACCCTGCTCCTTCATCTTCTTCGCTTTAGCAGTAATAGCCAAAGTCAAACTCGGAGTGACTTTCATGATGTTTTAGAAAAAGAGGAGGTATTTAACACTTTACTCCTAAAACGTGGTCATACTCCCTTAAATATCACGACAAACAAGAACTTGGCATGCGGCAGATAATCAAAGAAGACATACTTGACGTAATAAAAAAAGTAATAGAAGCGCTGAAAACAGAAGATTACTCCACGCTTGCAGAGCTAAGCAATCACACAATACACGATGCAAGCATATTCCAGGAAGACGACCCGTTAACGCTCGCAGTTCTCGTTTACGCCCTGTCAAAAGTAATACACAGAAGCCTTGAAAAAAGACAAACAGCGCCCGCAGCAGCGCCAGCGCTGCAAAAAGCGCACGAAGCACTAACAAACGACGACGACAACCAATACAGGGCAATAATGAAATCCCTGCTCCAGGAAATAGGGCAGTATGATGCACAACTCAAACTCTACATACAAGAAGTCATACAACAAGCAAGAATCAAAAAAGCCAGCAAACTGCACGAACACGGCATATCCATAGCAAGAACAGCAGAACTACTAGGATTAAGCCAATGGGAACTGCAAAACTACATAGGAAAAACAGTAGTCGACATTCCGCACGACGGCGTGAAAGCAATGGACCGGCTAAAAAAAGCAAGAGCAATATTCCAATGAAAACAGTGCTATTAGACTCAGGACCAATAATCAGCCTTACCACAAGCAATTTACTCTGGATACTTGAAGAATTCAAGAAAAAAGCAAACCTTACAATGACTCCAGGAGTAAAAAGAGAACTAGTAGACAGACCATTAGAAACAAGACGCTACAAGTTCGAAGCACTGCAAGTACAAAGCCTAATACAAAAAGGCACAATCTCAGTAATAAAAGACGAAACAGTCAACAAAAAAGCACTAGAACTCTCGAATTTAGCCAATTCCTTGCTGTCAGCACACGGGCAAAACATCAAAATCGTACAAATAGGAGAAATGGAAACACTAGCGGCAGCCATCCTGTACAAAGCAGACGCAATAGTAATCGACGAGCGCATAACAAGAACACTGCTGGAAAACCCCCACGGACTGCACCTTTTAATGGAAAAACGACTTCACATGCAACTCCAACACAACGAAAAAGTGCTGAGAGAATGGGAAGAAGCAACAAGACACATAAGCGTCATAAGAAGCACAGAACTCGCAACAGTAGCGTACGAACAAGGACTGCTGGACAAGTTTGTCGTCGACATACCAAACCCGAGAAGAGAACTCATCGAAAGCATACTCTGGAGCGTCAAACTCAACGGGTGCTCAGTAACAGAAGACGAAATAGACACGATAGTAAAATCGGAAAAGGTCTAAACGAAAAAGTTTATAAGCAGGACAGCATT
>CAYUHB010000145.1:0-2938 GCA_964444355.1 uncultured Methanosarcinales archaeon | reverse complement strand
GAACAAAGATTCAGCACAAGCAATGCAGACATAGGAAGACACATTGTAAAAAGAGAGTTCAAGAAAGCAGCTGATTTGATAGTGGATTTGTATCCGCAGATACAATTACGAGGAAATGATTACGTAGGAGCGCTAAGAAAACTTCCCCGCAAATTACTCATGTTATTCGTACACGCATACCAAAGCCTACTATGGAACAAAGCAGCAATGCTCACAGACAAAGAAGAACTGCCAATAGTAGGATTTGGAACAGAGAATATTGATGAAATAACACAAAAAATATTGGAAGAAGAAAAAATAAAACCAGCAGACTTCATCATCAGAGAACTGCCAGAAGCAAGCGCAGAAGGCACAGAAAGAAAAATATGGGCAGAAGCAAAAGAACTGAAAATCGGAAAACTAGAAGAAGACGAATTCTTTCCTGGAAAGAAAAAAATCATAATAGACTTCTTCCTGCCAAAAGGAAGCTATGCAACAGAATTCATCAGGCAAGCGGTTCTATAGTCTTACAAAGGTCCTTGAAAATATCATTAATACTCTTGGTACCATCAACAACGTGAATTATTTTTCTAGGCGCATAGTATTCCAGCAATGGCTCTGTTTCCTCGTGATAAATCTGCAAACGCTTCTTAATCATCTCGGGCTTGTCGTCATCACGCTGATATAATTCTCCACCACACTTGTCGCACTTCTCAGACTTGGAAGGATTTTCAGCACCATAAACAAAACCACACTTTTTGCACTGCTTTCTAGCAGACAATCTCTTAATTGAAACCTCATCAGGAATCTTCAGCTCGATAACAGCATCAATCTGAACAAAACCATCAAGCAATTCAGCCTGCTCAAGAGTCCTTGGAAAACCATCAAAAATATTGCCATCACCAAGATTTTTTTCAACAATCTTTGCAATCAACTCATCCGGAAATAATTCTCCCTTTTGCTGATATTCCTTAAGTTTCAACGCATCAGGGTCTTTTTCAGCAATACCCTTCCTGATAATCTCTCCTGTAGAAATGTGCTTCAAATCATACTTCTCCTTCAAAAGCTGGGCCTGCGTGCCTTTACCAGAACCCTGCGCGCCAAGCAATATAATATTCATCCCAGATACTCCAAGATTTCCTTTGGCTCAACATGCTTCTGCCAGCACTCGCTCAATTTCTTAATCAAAGGAATAATGATTTTCTTGTCCTGCAGCCACGAATCATACGTTTTCTTGATAATTGCGGCATCAGCATTATCGTCGCCAATCAGGTCTGTTTCCAGCAAAGCCCTGTACATCTCCATCATATGCCTAAAAACATCAGTTACCTGCTTCTTCTCACCATTAGTAAAACACTTGCACTCATACATGTCCACCAAACTATTAGGATCAGGATTAATGATGTGCTCAAGAATCTCAGTCAAAGGCTCAAGTTTTTCAATAATTTGCCTCTTAACCTGCCTTAACAAGAAGAGCTCAGACTCTATCAAGTCAAGCTCAAACTCCCTGTTAATTTTATCAAACTCAGGCAGTACCGGGTGCTCTTTTTTGATGTTGTTATAGCTTTCTTTTATCATACATTTGACGCTCTTGAAGGCGTATTTAAAGTTTGCGCCAAGAAAGGTTTTTATAGTGTTATTTTGACGTCAATTATGACGTGAACGTTCACGCCAATCATTTGCCTCCGTAGCTTAGATAGCAAACTTTTATAAAAAAGTTTGATTAAAAACACTCATGTGGGGCCTTCGACCCCACGATATACGGCCCGTGCTTCGCACTGGTCGTCTCACAATCATATGCCTCCGTAGCTTAGTAGCCATAGCGGCGGTTTTGTATCTAGCCTTTACTCAAAGGCTAGGACCCAAAGCAGTCGAGTGGGGTCTGCGACCCCACGAAATACTGCCGGTGCTTCGCACTGGTTGTGCCGAAGTCAAAAGAACCGCAGGTCGAGGGTGCAATTCCCTCCGGAGGCTTATTACCGCTCTCGTCGGTGAAGGTATTGAAAATAATTATGTGGGCTTACAATGCGCGATTTCTTACACTTCATACAGCGCAAACCTTTAAATAATAGTTAGTTTTAACCTAACTAATATGAAGAAGGAAGATGTATTGCTTGACGTGTTCTTTAACGAGCCGTCGAAACACTGGCATTTTGAGAAGTTGCTCGAAGCGGCAAAAATCAGCAGACCGCAGGCAGCACGATGGCTGAAAAAGTTTCTTGCAGAACGACTTATTCGCCGCATCAAGGAGCAGGGGAAAATGCCTTATTATCTAGCAGACTACGAAAGCCCAACTTATCAGGCACGGAAGCGCGTGTTTGCGCTGCAACTGCTTGAACGAAAAGGTTTTTTGAGCCATTTGATCGGCTTGCCGAAAGCAAAAGCAGTATATATTTTCGGAAGCATGAGCCGTTGGGATTGGTATTCAGGCAGCGACGTTGACGTTTTCATTTATGGGGACGACGAAGGGCTTGACCAGGCAGGATTTTGGACTATATTAGGCAGGGAAATCGAAACTTTTATTTGCAAGGACGAAAATGATGCACGTAAGTTCGCGCCAGGGCTCCTGCGGAACGTCCTTGACGGATACCGCGTCAAGGGAAGAATCGATTTTATCAAAGGTGAATGATGCATAACGAACGAACACAAAAAATCATTTTCCAGAAATGTTCGGCTGATGGCTCTTTCATCAACCTCTCTCAAGCTGACACAGGACTCATAAAAACAATGCGCGATATCGCATTGCTCGACATGGGCACCGTCAAGAAATTGAGCACTGGCGAAGGAGACTGGAACGCACTCTTCAAACTCGGCTACGATGTCCTGCACACGCTTGCAGAAGCATTTGTCTATTTCGATAAAATCAAGGCAGAACGCCACGAATGCCTTTTCGCATACCTTTGCGAAAAGCATACCGAACTCGAATTTGACTGGAACTTTCTCGACACCATCCGCATAA
>CAYUHB010000144.1:0-2990 GCA_964444355.1 uncultured Methanosarcinales archaeon | reverse complement strand
AAATTCGACCTAACAACAAAAGAAGGAAAACAAAGATTCCAAGGACTCCAAAAAATAATGTCAGTATTTTTTGTGATTTTTGAATCAGCAATATACGTCTTCATGGGAGGACTAGCACCACCAGAAGCACTAGCAGGAACATTTGTCTACTTCCAATTAGAACTATTGCTGGTATTCCAACTAGTACTTGGAGGACTGCTAATAATGTTCATGGACGAAGTAACAAGCAAATGGGGATTTGGCTCAGGAGTCTCGCTATTCATTGCAGCAGGAGTCTCACAATCACTATTCATCAGAATACTATCACCACTGCCCTCACCAACCAACCCGAGCATAGCAACAGGAGCACTACCAGCGCTATTTCAGAGTTTGTCAGCAGGAGACCCGCAAACAGCACTACTAATGATAGCCGGAATATTATCAACCGTAGTAATATTCGTCATAGCAGTCTACTCACAAGCAATGAAAGTAGAAATACCACTATCATTCGGCAGAGTACGAGGACACGGCATAAGATGGCCATTACACTTCATCTACACATCAAACATCCCGGTAATATTGATTAGCGCATTACTGGCAAACGTACAACTATGGGCAAGACTGCTCCAAAACTGGGGATTCCCAATATTAGGAACATTCGCAGGAAACTCTCCAGCAACAGGATTCGTAGCATGGGTAACACCGCCAGACATTGTAGGAAGCCTCATAAGAGGAGGACTCACATTCGGAACACTGCTGCAAGGAGCAGTTTACATCATATTCATGATGGTAGGAGCAGTCATATTCTCCTGGTTCTGGGTACAAACATCAGGAATGGACGCAAGAAGCCAAGCAAAACAAATCATGGCATCAGGACTGCAAATACCGGGCTTCAGAAAAGATGAACGAGTACTTGAAAGATTACTGCAAAGGTACATCATTCCACTAACAATAATGGGAGCAATAGCAGTAGGACTCCTGGCAGGATTGGCGGACATCAGCGGATGTCTAACAAACGGGACAAGCCTATTACTGTCAGTCATGATAGTTTACAGACTTTATGAAGACATCGCAAGACAGCACATGATGGACATGAACCCCATGCTAAGAAAATTCATGGGAGGATAAATTGATACAAGAATTCTTTGACAAAACACTCGGCTTCATGCTAAACTGGGACCCACTATGGGCAATACTAGTGCTTTCACTTGCCATTTCATTGCTGATCGTGCTAATATACAAATACTTCACAAACCAGGAAGAAATGAAACAAATGAAAGACGACCTGAAAAAATACCAGCAAAAAATGAAAGAAACAAAAGACATGGAACAGCTGGGAAAAATACAAAAAGAAACAATGTCGCTAAACATGAAATACATGGGCAAAAGCATGAAGCCCACGCTAATCACATTCATTCCGATACTGCTTATTTTTGGCTGGATGAACGCGCACTTCGCTTATGAACCATTACTGCCTGACACAGAATTCAACATGACTGCAACAATGGCAAAAGGCATTGAAGGAAACGTCACAATAAACGTACCAGAAGGACTGCAGGTAGTTGGAGAGAATACAAAAGAGATAATTGATAGAGGAGCGTTGTTCTCACTGAAAGGAAAACAAGGCGAATACTTCGCAACACTATCAAGCAACGGGCAGGAAATAGACAAAAAGATTATTGTAACTACAGCACCAAGATACGCAACAACACCCGAGAGTTATAAGAGCGACGTGTTCAAAACAGTAACACTAGGAAACAAACAACTCAAAGTCTTCTGGAAACTCAGCTGGATATGGGTGTACATCATATCAGCCATACTAATCAGCACTGGATTAAGAAAAGTAATGAAAGTGTATTAATTTCCATATTTAAAATAATTCATTCTTATCGACGATATGCCTGCTTCAGTATATAAATCACAAAGTATTTAAATAACCCCTTTTTAAATCACGTCGGGGGGATAAAACATGGCCAAAAAAGCAAAAGAAACTTCTCAACGAGAAATCAAAGTAGTAAACATAGTAGTAAGCGCATCACTCGGACACGACATACCACTCGAAAAAATGGCAGCAACACTGTCAAACACAGAGTACAACCCAGAACAGTTCCCAGGACTTGTTATAAGGATTAAAGAGCCCAAAACCTCTGCTTTAATCTTCAGCTCAGGCAAAATAGTATGCACAGGCGCACGCACAATGGCGAACGTGCACGAAAGCATCAGAAAAATAATCAAATCACTTGAAAAAATCAACGTCAAAATCAAGGACTTCCCAGAAGTCAAAATCCAGAACATCGTAGCGGCAGGAAGCGTAGGAATGGCCCTAAACCTGAACATTCTTGCAATGAAGCTTGAAAACACTGAGTACGAACCAGAACAGTTCCCAGGACTCGTCTACAAACTACCAGAACAAAAAGCAACATTCCTGCTGTTCTCAAACGGAAAAATAGTCTGCACAGGAACAAAATCAGAAGAAGAAGTAAACATAGCACTAGACAAGCTCATAGAGAATTTGAAGAAAGTCAAGCAGAAGTAAATACTATTTTTTATTTATTTGCATCATTTCAGTCCTTCGGACAGAGAGACTCCTCACTCAGCGCTCTGAACTCCGTTCAGTCGCGCGAGTTCGTCGAGAATAGTATATAACCGACAACCAAAAACCTTTTAATAAGCACAACAAATAATACGAAAAGGGGGATAAATGGACGCTACTACTTTAATCACAAAAACGCAGGACTTTCTTGAAAAAATGTACTATGACCAGATACTTGAAAGAATAAGAAAAGGAGAAAAAAGCCTCACAGTAGAATTCAACAACCTGGCAATGCACGACCCAGAAGTAGCAGACCTACTATTAGACCAGCCGGAAGAAGTCCTCAAAGCAGCAGAAATAGCAGTAGAACAACTAAACATCGGACAAACAGTCAAAGGATTCGTTCTAAGGTTCAGAGGACTCCCAAAAAGCGCGCAAATAATGATAAGAGAGATAAGAAGCAATCCAGATTTTGCAG
>CAYUHB010000143.1:0-3069 GCA_964444355.1 uncultured Methanosarcinales archaeon | reverse complement strand
CGCCGCTCACGGCATATACCAGCCGATAGGAAGAAGAATCGGGGTGGGATCGAATGGGCTTGTGTGCAACGCGATGTAAGCCCATCTCACGCGAAAGACCATATCCTGCAATGAGTCGTAATAATCATTATTCATGGCGAAATCAATGACTGCAGCGAAATCCTGGGCATCTTCCGGTTTGGATATGAACCTGACTGGATTTTTGCATTCGCTGAGAACCGCGGCAAAACCTTTTGCGAACTTTTCCGCACGTTTATCAGCGACAAACAGCTCTATTGTCTTGTAATCTGCCTCGTACGCCAGCGCGTCGAACATAGGGTGGCACGATTGCACGAACCTGCGCAATTCGTCGCTCATGAGCTCTTTTGGAATCCTGGACAAGGGTCTTAGGTATTTTGGTACGTACCTGTCTAGGTTTTTGTATCTTTCACATCCTGATATTTCCTTGTGTAATTCGGGAAGGTTTTTTTGTATGAATCCGTCCGGGCCGAGGTATTCTCCATGGTCTCTTCTCAGCGCAAAATTTGCCATTCCTACAAGATCATTTGTCACAGCGCAATAAATCCGCCCGGATCCGGGAGCCAGATTGAATTCCCCCGAACTCTTGATCACAGTTGCAAAAGGGATTGCCAATGAGATGCCGCTTTGCGCCCAATCATCCTGCAGGACAATAGCATCGACACTCGGCGGGATTCTGGAGTGATCAATGCTGTCAATGATGATGTCGCGCGATTTGTCATCGACCTTCACATCGAGAAGATGGACTTTTTCTGGAAAGGCCTGGTCAAGCGGTGGCATGTATTTCTCATAATCGCCTTTTGCGCCGTGCCCCAGCCGCATCCAAAGGACACTTCTGTTGTGGCACACCACGTCGCGGATCTCGCGAAAGAGATAGACGTGCCTGTACCAGTCGTACTCCCGGTGCACCCTGTAAAACTCCTTGGAAGACATTTCTTCATCCATGCATGGCGAGATATGCGGGCACTTAATAAATGTTTTCGAATTTTGACTACCGCTGAGTAAAGACTCTCGTCGACCGCAACCTTTATATACTATCGCTTCCGATATATCCTTTCCGATACATCACCTCCGATATATCGCTTCCGATACATGAATGCCTCTATGATTCGCGGATTTTTGAAGATTGTTGTACTGAAAGCTCTTGCCGAAGGTCCTAAGTCTGGTTATTCTTTGATGAAGTTTGTTGAGGAAAAGACCGGCAGCAAGCCTTCTTCTGGCAGTATGTATCCTTTGCTTGACGTTTTGAAGAAGGAGAATCTTGTGAGTGTTAAGGGTGTTGGCAGGACTAATGAGTATTCTTTGACTGCTGAGGGCAGGCAGAAGTTGCACGCTATTGAGGCTAAGCGTGCTGAGTTTACGAATAGTTTTGTTGAGGGTATGAAGGTGCTTTCTGCTATGACTGGCGAGAATATGAGTTTTCCTTTGGAAATGGCTGAGAGCATGAAGAAGGGCGAGGTTCCTTTTAAGGAGTTGAATCCTGAGATGGATGCTTTCCGTGATTGCTTGTTTGTTTTGCTGAAGCAGGGGAAGTTGAAGGAGAAAGCTCCTAAGATTAAGAGGATTTTTGCTGCTGCTTTGAGAGAGTTGAAGTCATGAAGCCTATTATTCAGTTAAAAAACGTTTGGAAGACTTACAGGATGGGTGATAATATTGTGAATGCTTTGCGCGGCATTAATTTGGATGTTATGCCTGGCGAGTTTTTGGCTATTCAGGGTCCTTCTGGCAGTGGTAAGAGTACTGCTATGAATTTGGTTGGCTGTTTGGACGTGCCTAGTCGTGGTGAGATTTATTTGGATGGTCAGAATATTGCCAGGTTGTCTGAGAGTAATCTTGCTTCTATTCGTGGGAGGAAGATTGGTTTTATTTTCCAGAAGTTCAATTTGATTGAGACTCTTACTGCTTTTGAGAATGTTGTTTTGCCTATGACTTTCCAGGGCATTTCTGAGGCTGATAGGAATAAGAGGGCTAAGCAGTTGCTTGAGCAGTTTGGTTTGGGTGACAGGATGCATCACAAGCCTGGTGAGTTGTCTGGTGGTCAGCAGCAGCGTGTTGCTATTGCTCGTTCTTTGGCTGTTGACCCTCCTGTTATTCTTGCTGATGAGCCTACTGGTAATCTTGATAGTAAGACTGGCAAAGAAGTTATGGAGTTTTTGAGGGAACTTCACAAGCATCGTGATAAGACTATTGTTCTTGTTACTCACTATGATTCGCTTGCTCGAATGGCTGATCGTGTTGAGTATTTGAAAGACGGTGTTATAATCAAACGGAGGTAATGTAAAATGAAAAAACTACTATTATTATTGGTGATGTTGGTGTTGCTGTCTGTTAGCGTTTGTGCTGTTGGCGGTGCTATGCTTAAGGCTAGTGTTCTTAGGTATGAGCCAGCTCCTGCTGAGCAGGGTAATCCTGTTGATGTGTGGGTTGAGCTTAATAATGCCGGCACTAAAGCGGATAAAGTGGCTGTGAAGTTTGTTCCTGAGTATCCTTTTAGTTTGCCTGCTGGTTCTCAGGGCTTTTTTGATGTTGGTATTCTTTCTGCTAGTGAGAGTAAGGTTGTGAAGTTTTCCGTGTTTGTTGACCCTACTGCTCCGAATGGTGATAGTGATGTCAAGTTCCAGTTCAAGTATGGCAGTGATAATTGGATTGAGCTTTTGTCTTCGGTTAGTTTGGAGACTCAGAATGCAGTGCTTGTTGTTGATTCGTACAAGGTTACGCCTTCGCCTATTACTCCTGGTCAGACTGTTAAGGTTGAACTGCAGTTGCGTAATGCTGGCAGGATTGCTGTGAAGAACGTGGACGTTTCAATTGGTCTTGAAGATGGCAAATTCAGTACGATAGGAAGTGGCGCTAAGAAAAGAGTTGACTACATTGGTTTTGGTGAGACTGAGACTGTTGTGTTTGAATTAGCTTCTGACACTTCTACTGAGGTGAAAGTGTACAATATTCCTGTTACTTTGTCGTTTAAGGACGAGCGTAATAAGGAGTATACTGATACTGCTAAGATTAGTTTGGTTGTTAATGCCAAGCCTGAGATTAGTTTGACTGTTG
>CAYUHB010000142.1:0-3107 GCA_964444355.1 uncultured Methanosarcinales archaeon | reverse complement strand
TGCTTAAAAGAAACTATGCAAGCAAATCCGATGTTATTAGAGATGCGCTTCGCCGATTTGTTCTGGATAGCATGGTTGGCATCATTCCAAACACAGGCGATTCAGTTAAAGAAGTGCGCGCGATACGAAAGATGCTTTCAAACATCGAGAATCCACCAGTCTGATAATGGGTGGTTTGCTGAGTCGCAAACCACAATAGGACGGATTCTCGAGTGTGCTCAAGAACCCCCCGTTTCATGCCACCGGTCTTGAGCGAACGAAGTGAACGATGACCGATGGTTCTTGACAGATGGACCCCGACCTCAAAGGGCTCAAGAATGTGTAATATCTTCAGGCTTGTACGCACTGACACCGTTTTCTCGACTAACATCCGATAATTGTTTATCTCTTGTGACTAAGATGCAATCAAAGCGTTTGCATAAAGCAATATGTACCAGATCATAAAAGCTTATTTCAAACTGATACCGCGATTCCAATTGCCGCGCAATTGCCTTATCGCCGCTGGTTAAATCAATTTTTACGCATTTTGGTTCTTTGAAAAAGAAGTTATCAACTTTATGGTACTCGTAGTCTCCAAGCTTAAGCTCGATCTCTCTCAGAACAACATCCGAGTAGATAATTTCATCATCTTTCGAAAACATAACACGTTCAACAAATTCTTTCGCAATCTGCCAATAAGGAATTCCTTTGGCGGGATTGCCCTCCTTTTTGAAAAGATTCAACCAAATAGACGTATCTACATAATATCTTGCCATACTTAATAAGTCGTTACTGTCGTTTAAATACGCTGTGCGCACTTGTCCAGTGTGTCCTGTGATTTCTTCCGGAAAGACTCGTAAAGTTTACGGAAAATGTTCAAATCCGGCCACTCCCATTTTTTATTTACTTCCAGTCTTCTTACCAAATTTGACAGCACTTCAAAACGAAATTACGAAATATTTAAATATTAGCTTCAATTACGATTCAATTACAATGGTAATGGACACATTACAAATCAGGCTCAACCCTGCCTTGATAGAAAGAATAGACTCCTGGATCGAAACCGGAGTTTATGCAAGCCGGTCAGACGCGATAAGAGAAGCAGTCAGACACTTCTTCTGGCACAGCGAACTCGGCACAATCAAACCGAAAGGAGAAGCTGTTGCACTAATACGCAAAGCCAGAGAAAAACTTTCAAAACAAAAAATTGACCTGGGCGAGATTAACCGAATGTAATGTCTTCAGGCTTGGCAACTCTGCAATAAGCCAGGGCAAAATCAATAAGCTTGTTATCACGCGTGATAAGTATTGAACGACTCTTATTTGCAAGCACTATATGCATACAATCAAAGAAGCTAATAGAAAACCCAGATGCAGATTCAAGCTTGCGAGCTTCTTCATAATTCTCAGGCGCTGCAATAATTTTCTTGAGACGCTCATTCTGGAAAAGTTTTTTTCTTTTTTCAAATTCACCCTCTGCAAGAACGAATTCAATTTCTTTTAGGACAAAACCAGAAAAACAGATAACCATATTTTCTCTTTCTGCATACTCAAAGAAATCCAAAGCACATTTCCAGAGCTTTTTGCCAGCCGGACTTTCTTCTATCTGCCATAAATTCAAGTAAATACAACTATCAACATAAAATGACATAAAAAATTAATATTATTTCCACTTTAAAAGCGCTGCGCGCGCACCTGTCCAGTGTCCTGTGATTTCTTCCAAGAAAACCCGTAAACTTTACGGAGAATTGAGCACTTCTGCCAATCAACACTTATTTGTTGTCCTGTGACAGTAGTTAAAGACGAAAGGCTTATAAGGAAGCTTGCTTTATTTTAATCAATGCATCAAGTCCAACTTCAAGTTTTGTGCCGGGATCTGGGAAATGAATACTGGAAAGACTATGAAACATTAGACCAAAAATTCAGGGCGGCAGTTAAAATAGACAAAGGAGATCTTTTTGTTGGCAGACAACAGTTAGACAAGGGACTTCGAGTACTTATATTGGCCTATTCAGCGGAGCGACCTGCAGGGTTTGTCAGGCTTGATTTGCAAACCGAAAATCCTCTGATAGGCGACCTATACGTTGAGCCAGAATTCCAGAGCGAAGCAGTATCTCTCGACCGCACACCTTGGCTTAACAATGAAGCTAACTACCGGCTTTGGCATTTTCTTGTAAAAGCAGCCTATATCGTTGCCAGGAGGGCAGGATATCAGAATATTGAAAGCTACTTGCGTGGACCAAGTTGTAATCGCAGGAGAAGCTGGAGGGATTCCCAGACAAAGAACTGGGATGCCGAAGCTGACAGCAAGAAAGAACCAAACGCATTGTTAGATTTAATAAAAAAACAGCTTCCATCAGAAACTATCTAACGTCCACCAATTCAAATCAGGTGCCCATAATCGCAGTCACGCCGACAATCCTTGCAGCAATAATGTTGAAAATCAGCATAACAACACCGGCAATCAAACAATACATCACCGTACTCCTAATCAAATTAGTTCCAAGCAGATAACGCTCCTGAAGCTTGTCAGCACCATTCTCAATACCATTAGAAAGAACAGTCAAAATGTAAACAATCTGGAAAACATAAATGCCAACAACTGCCTGGAAGAAATAAGTCGGAACACCATCACCAAACAAATTAGCGAGAGTGCCAATCTGAGTGCCAGCCTGCTCAGCACCAAGATTAGAAATATTCTTGGACAAATTACCCAAAATAAAAGTAATCATCGAAGTAATACCGATAACAATCCCTGAAATGGCAGGCGTAAGGAAAGCAATCTGAGACTTCATATCAGAAATAATGTCAGACATCAAATCCTTCAAACGCTCATTCACCTTATGAATCTCCTTAATGTAACGAGCAACATTCAACAAAGCCTGAGCAGCAATCAAAGGACCTTTCTTAATGCTCTCAATCAAAACCTTCATAGAAGAACCAATAACAGCGCTTGGGAAAGCAGTCAAAGCACCAGTCTGAGGATTAAAGATAGCTTCCTTGACAGACATCCCACGCTTGCCGATATTAATCGCGACAAGCTTGAAAAACCTACCAGAAGTAGTATCCTCCATAACCGCAGCAACCTTAGGGAAAGCAATCTCAGCAGGCAAACCATCACCAAGCCT
>CAYUHB010000141.1:0-3110 GCA_964444355.1 uncultured Methanosarcinales archaeon | reverse complement strand
GCACAGGAGATTTAGGAATAATTGCAGCCAAGAAATACGACATTGAAGCATGGTGCCCTGTCCAGAATGCTTTCCGAGAGGTTGTTTCGTGCTCCAACTGCACAAGCTACCAGGCAGTCCGCTCAAACATACGCTATCAGGAAGGCCAGGAACGACCTTACGTACACACACTAAACAGCACCTGCGTTGCAACCACCCGCGCCCTAGTTGCTATTCTTGAAAACTTCCAGAAAGAAGACGGAAGCATTGAAATTCCTAAAGTCCTGCAAAAATACACGGGCTTTAAGATAATGAAGAAAAGTTAATTCCGCTCTGGTCTGCGACTGAATTTCTTCTTCCCCTTGCCTGCGCAGGGGAGAAGAAATTCACCCATACCGGGCATGGGCAGAGCGCAATTGCAAAAAAAGGTAAAATGGCTGAAATACCCTGGTGGGCTTGGATAGGAGTAGGCTTGTTTATAGCAATAACTTCCGGAATAATGGGAGGCAAAGTAAGCTGGTTCGCCTGGATAGGACTGATTTTCACTGCAATAGGCATCGGCAAGATAGTTTACATGTTCGTTTTGAAGCCAAGAGAAGAAATAGTACACCAACAACCCATACAGCCTCCGCCAGGACACTACTGCCCATTATGCAAAATAACAGTAATGCCAACAGACAAATTCTGCAGATACTGCGGAACGAGATTAAGATAATCGAGCACCACAATCTTATTATATCTGTTTTCTTGGAATTCCAAATATGGGGTTGAAAGACTTATCTGCAGGAGAATCTCTTTTCAAGAATGAGGACTCCTTAGACCCAGAATGGCTTCCAAAGAATCTGCCTTTCAGAGAAGAACAACACCAAGGCATTGCAAACTGCATAAAGCCATTGCTGCAGGGCAGGACAGGGCGTAATTGCCTGATTTCAGGAGCTCCAGGAATAGGAAAAACTGCCGCGGTAAAACTGGTTTTAAAAGAACTAGAAGAAAACCCTGATGTCAACGCGCCAGACATCCAAGTACTATACGTCAACTGCTGGCAGAAAAATACCACGTACAAGATATTTGCAGACCTCTGTGAGCAGTTAGGCTACAAATTCATACAAAACAAGAACACAGAAGACCTGTTCAAAATAATACAGAACATTACAAACAAGAAATCTGCAGTCTTTGCATTTGATGAAGTAGATAAAGTAGAAGATGTTGATTTCCTGTATAACATCTTCACAGACATACTGAAAAAAACCATTCTAATGATTACCAACCACCCGCAATGGTACTCACTCGTTGACGAAAGAATAAGATCAAGACTAATGCCGGAAAAAATAGACTTCCAGCCCTATTCAATGGAAGAGATTGCCGGCATACTCAAGCACCGTATTGAATTCGCGTTTACACCAAACAAGTGGGAAGACGCTGCTTTCAATCTTATCGCTGAAAAAACAATCTCAAGCGGAGACATAAGAGCAGGACTGCACCTGCTAAGAGAAGCAGGCCTTGCTGCAGAAGACGAAAGTTCCATGAAAATACTTCCCGAACACGCAGAAAAAGCACTTGCAAAACTCTCAGACTTCTCAATAAAACCAACAGAAGCACTCAACGAAGAGGCAAAAACAATACTGCAGCTAGTCAAAGCACAATCCGGCAAGATAGGAGACCTGTACAAGATATACCAGGAAAAAGGCGGAACAGCAACATACAAAACCTTCCAAAGAAGAATAGAAACCCTGGAAAAAGGCGG
The DNA here is from genome assembly GCA_964444355.1 of uncultured Methanosarcinales archaeon. Taxonomy (GTDB): domain Archaea; phylum Nanobdellota; class Nanobdellia; order Woesearchaeales; family ARS49; genus CABMGU01. Next base: position 1,387 of record CAYUHB010000141.1, on the reverse strand, counting down.
GTTCATAGAGACCAAGAAGATAATGGGAGGAAAAGAAGGCACCACAACCCTAGTCACTGACAAGAACAAGTCACTGGACGAATTCTAGCAATATTTAAATAAGCATCTGTCCTTTTTTCTTATATGCAAAAAAAGGCGAGCCTGGAAGAGATAAACAAGAAACTCGAAGCAATAATGACCGCACAGCGCAAACTACTCTCAAAGGAGACAGCAGTAGAAAAAGAGGAAGAAAAAGTAGAAACTGAAGAAAAAGAAGAACTAACAAAACTAGAAGAACTTAAAGCTGTTGAGAAAGAACTCTTACAGGAAGTCGGCTCACACCCATTGCAAAAAATCACCTATAAAGATGTTGTAAAAGGAAGCATCGGAGCATTTATCGGAGTTGCAGCGCACTTCTCATTTGTTTACGGAGTAAAAGTGGCTGCAGACATTGACATCACCCGCGCCACCTTATTGTTTCCGATATCGTACGCCTTTGGCGGAATATTCATGTATTTAACAGGCTTCAGAAGAATCAAGGACCCAAAAATAATGTCTTTTCTTCCAGTAAGACTAACGATACTATACATTACTGCAGTCATCACCGCAATGCTCGTCCTTTTACTGTTCAGTCCTGCGTTTTTCCAAGATTTCTGGACAACATACAAACAGGTTGCCACAGTGACTCTGAGCGCCATTATAGGCGCATGCACTGCTGACCTGCTGGGGAAAGAATGAAAACATTCGAACAACTTCAAATAGAAAAAACAGAAAGAGCCATGAAACTTCTAGAAATTCTACCCCAACTCTCGGTTGCAGAATTAACCGGCGAAAAAGAGTTAGTAGAAAGAGCCCTGAAAACATTTGCAGACAATCTCAAACTATTGCTAGCCCAAATTAAAGAGCAGAAAAAATTATGCGGTGTGGACAACCAATGCAATGCTTTGCTTGATGAAGAAAGAAGCCTGCTTGAGGACACGAATAGGAAATTAGAAACCAGCCTTATCACTCACGTTGAAAATGCAGCTCAAGGCGGTGAACTGCAAATCTCTCCAATCGGTGAAGCTTTAAGAATAATAGCCTCCCGCAAGCATTCTCTACCACAATTAAAGGCAGCATAGCCACTGGACACTGGACAACCACCCGCGTGGCGTATATAAAGGGTTAAACCAAGAATTCTAGCCAAGAGGTGATAAACATGGAAAACATCCAAGAACTGTTTTTCGAGCAAATAAAAGCACTGACGAAGGAGACCTGCCAGAGGTCGAGAACATGGTAGACTATTACGATGACGGCTCAATAGACTACTTTGAAGACGAAGATGAGGTTGACGGCGCCACAGCAGGCTTTTGGCAAGGCTACCTGGCAGCGTAACTTTTTTATTAACCTCTCTTTTCTTCAGTTTTAT
>CAYUHB010000140.1:0-3111 GCA_964444355.1 uncultured Methanosarcinales archaeon | reverse complement strand
ATGATAGCAATGGACCCGGCAAACGTCACAATGGTCATCTTCAAACTGTTATCAAGCAGTTTCACAGAATACGAAGTGGAAAAAGAACAGGAAATAGCAATCAATCTGACAAACTTCAAACAAATACTAAGAAGAGTGGGAGCAAGCGACATACTGACATTAGAAGTAACAACCGACAACAAACTGCAAATCCAGCTTAAAGGCGGAACAACAAGAACATTCAGCCTGCCATTGATAGAACTTGAAGAAAAAGAGCAACGAATACCAAACCTGACATTCCCAATAGCAATAGGAACAACCAGCATGGTGCTGAACGACGCAATCTCCGACGCAGACATAGTGGCAGAAAGCGTAACACTCGCAGTAGAACCAGAAAAATTCACAATATCAGCAGAAGGAGACCTAAGCAAAGCACACATAGAAATAAAACAAAGCGAAGAAACAAAAATCAAAACAACGAGCCCGACAAAAATCAAAGCAAAATATTCAATAGAATATCTCAAGAAAATGATAAATGCAGGAAAGCTCGCAAACGAAGTAAGCATATTCTTCAACCAGGACTACCCATTAAAACTAGAATACAAAGTACTGGACAAATTAATGTTGAGCTTCATACTCGCACCAAGAGTAGAGAACGATTAAAAAGGAGGTTAAAGAAAATGGATAAAGCTGTAATCGACAGAGTAAAAGGTGTACTTGGAGGAGTTGCAATAAAAGCAGAACAGGCAACAACTGTAGGAGAGTTAAGAACTGAAGTTTATAATATGGCAGAAGCGCTCATTGCCGTATTAAACGCAATAGAAGCAAAATAAGTTCACTAAGCCACAAAGCTTTTATACCTTTCACTACTAAACAGTAGTATGAAGTATCTAAAGTTGCTAAGACCACAACAATGGTACAAGAATTTACTGGTATTCCTTCCATTACTGTTCTCAGGAAATTTATTGAATTTAACAGCAATAGGACAATCATTACTCGCATTCGCAAGCTTCTGCGCACTATCAAGCGCAACCTATGTCATCAATGACTATGTTGACAGAAACAAAGACAGACTGCACCCAGAGAAATGCAACAGACCAATAGCATCAGGAGCAATCGGATTAGTGCAGGCATTGCTAATAGTAATCATTTTATCAATAATCGGATTCGGCATTGCGCTTTTCCTGCCAGCAAACTTTTTGATAGCAGCACTCGGATATTTCACACTATCACAATTATACACGGCATGGCTGAAACACGAAGCATTTGTAGACATACTGACAATAGCAGTAAACTTTGTCATAAGAGCGACAGCAGGAGCATTCGCAATAAAAGTATGGGTAAGCCCATGGCTCATATTAGGAGTATTTTTCCTCGCATTATTCCTGATACTTGGAAAAAGAAGAAACGAAGTAATGCTGTTACAGGAAAAAGCAAACTCGCAAAGAAAAACCCTGGCATCCTACACGCCAGAAATAGTATCAAGACTAAGCGCACTAACAACAACAGCACTTGTTGTCTGCTACACCTTGTTTGTCTTCTTCGGAGAACATCCCCTGCTTTACATCAACCTGCCAATTGCCCTGTATACAATATTCAGGTATGAAAGCTTCATAACAACAGGAAACAAAATAGCAGGACACCCAGAGCTAGTATTCACAGACTGGAGAATGATGACAGCAATAATCACGTGGGGAATACTTACGTTTGCAGTCCTATACTTCTACTAACGCTTTGCGCCACAATAAAACATCTTCTGAATATCAACATCACTTGAAGTAAACTTGCCATGGCGAGGATTCTCCTCCTTAACTTCCGTCTTCAAAGGCTCCTGATGATCCTTCTGCTTAGGCGCTTGCTCAGACATTTTTTTCATTTCAGACTTCAAACACTCAATCTCATTAGCAAGAGTACCCAAAGCAGAACGCAACAAACTAATCTCCTGCTCGTACTTCTTATTATTCTGCTCCAAAATCATCTCAAACTTTCGCTCAGAAAGAACATCAACCTTTAGGGCAACACTAGGCTTTTCCTCAACAACAACCTGCGCAGGCTCAAAAACCTGCTCAGCCTGCCGGAAAGCACTATCACTCGAATCAGCAAAATTATACCTGCGCAGCTCACTAGCCAAACTGTTAATCTTCTGAAGCTTAAACACGTCCATGCATTTCACCGTCCATCTCAAGATAACCCTTTTTTATAACAAAACGCCTGCCAGCAGAAGGCAAAGGCTGCCTTCCGACATTCGGCAACGGATCACGACGAACACCACAGAGCAAATCAATACATTTATCACAGTACAACTTGACTCCTTCCCGCTTCGCTACACAGAACTCACACAATCTTTTACCGCACCACATGCAACCGCCAACGTGGTCCTTACGGTGTTTATCACATTTCATAATGCAAACTGCGAACCAAAATTCTCCTTAACAAACTGAGCCATCATCATGTTGCCGGCAAGCGTGTAAGATTTGTAAGCAGTCGCAAACAAGCCCTCACGCAAGCAAGTATCACCCAAAGCAGACAAACGCTGAGCATCACCAGCAAGCTCGTAGGCCTTGGCAGCATAACCAATCTGGCGCTCTCTTAACGCCTTGTCACCGACCTCGGCCAGTTTTTGCTTGTTGTTAACAGCGCTGAAGACTTCCATAGCGTAGTCATACTTCTCTTTTCTCAAACAATCTTCTCCAACGCGGACAAGTCGTTCCACATCGTTAATAGAACGAAAAGCCCTAATCGCATCACCTGTTTTTCCCTCTTCCAAACACCTATTGCCAACTTTCAACAATTTCTCAGTATTATCAGCAAGCCTATAACATTCAATAGCATTCGTAAACAAGCCAACCTTTTCATAATCCTCGCCAAGATTTGTAAGCTTTGCACGATTGCCGGCAAGAATAAATGCTTTCATAGCTTCTGGCAAACGACCCTTCCTGACGTACTCATCACCAAAAGCATTCAACAAGGCAATCCTCGTCTCCTCATCAAACATTGACAAGTTAGTATTTTCAAAACCCTTCTCAATCAAGGCAGGAAGAATACGCCTGAAATTCGACAATTTTGCCTCACGCTGACTAATTTCGTTAACGTTCTCTGAAACATTTAAAACGACCTTTTGAAGAATTTTAT
>CAYUHB010000139.1:0-3133 GCA_964444355.1 uncultured Methanosarcinales archaeon | reverse complement strand
TTTCGTCTACGTTTGCTGCGTTTCCGTAGCTGACGAATTTGGCAAACCCGTAGTTTTCGTGTGCTGCAAGGTCGAGTACTGCGCTTCCTGTTGCTCCGCTTTGTGTTATGAATGATATTGTTCCTGGTTGTGGTCTTTGGAGTCTTTCTTTTGGCAAAAACAGGGTGTCCATGTGGGTGTGTGCGTCAAATACTCCTAAACAGTTTGGTCCTATGCAGGTTATTTTGTTGCCTTTGAGCTTGTCCTGCAGGTCTTTTTCCAGTTTTGTGTTTCCTGTTTCTTTGAATCCTGCGCTTACAATGACGACGTGTCTTATGTCTTTTTTTCCGCACTGGTCAAGGATTGCTGGAACTGTTTCTGCAGGTGTTGCTATTACTGCCAGTTCCACTTTTGCAGGTATTTGGATTACGCTTTCATAGCATTTGAATCCGAGAATCTTGTCAGCATTCGGGTTTACAGGGTATAGGTCGAAGTTTCTTCCCATTAATTGCTTCATTATTGTGTTTCCTATTTTTCCCGGCGTTCTGCTGGCTCCTATGATTGCTATTTTTTTGGCGTGGAAGAATGGTTCTAGGTTCATGTTTTTACTCCTTCAAATTTTATTTTGTTTCCTTGCAGTTTTGCAAGTGTGCTTTGTATTATTTTTGGTTTTATTTCTGCTCCTGCGAACAGTTTTTCAAGTTTTTGTTTTATTTTCTTGTCTGATACAAAGTATAGTTCTATTCTGTTCTTTTTTAATATTACCTGTGCTTCTTTTACTTCTGGCAGTGATAATGCTATTTCTCTTATCGCAGATAAATTCACTCTTGTTCCTTTTACTTTTTCTTCAATGATGCCTGTGAGCTTTAATTGCGCTTCTGCTTCTCTTATTCTGTTGACTCCGTATATCCGCATAACGTTTAACTGGCAGGATGGGCATTGTTCGTTGACGACTTTGTCGTATTTGTCTCCTATGAAATATCCTGCGAGCAGTGTTCCTGCTCCGTCTATGTTCCAGCTTGCCGCGTAGCCGTTGTCTGAGAAATTCCATTCGTCTATCAGTTCGTCTGTTGAATGGCTCACGCTTACTGTTTTTACTATTGTGCTTAGTGGTGCTATGTGGTGGAATCCGGAGCTTGGCTTGCATTCTGGCATTAGTGCTTCTTTTAGTTCGCTTGCTCCGTATAAGTCAAGCACTATTGCTTTTTTTACTCCTAATTTTCCTGCCAGTTCTGCTATTTTGTCTCTTTCTGCTTCGTGCATTTTTTGTGCTCCGTTTACAAATAGGACTTTTTCTGGCAGTGTTATTTTTTTCTCTATTGCCATCGGCAAGAACCTGTTTCTCAGGTAGTCTGACATTCCGCAGATTATGTTGGGTTTTGTTTTGCCTGCCAGCGCTATCAGTCTTTCTGTTGGCATTGCTCCTCCTGCTGCAGTGCATAAGTTCAAATCAGCGTTCAAGTCGAGTGCGTGGTGTACTGCGTGCCAGCCAAGGTGCGGCGCGTATGGGAAGACGTTCATTCCGATTTTTTGTTCTGCATCAAACTTGTTTAATATCAGTTCTCCGATTATTTTCAGTATTCCCATCAGTGTGTCAAATTTTTGTTCTGCTGTCAATATTACTGGTGTTGGGTTTCCTGTTTCTGTTCCTCCTGAGAATATGAGCATTTTTGGCGAGTAATACTGGTGCAAAAGTTCTTTTTTGTGGAGTGATAGTATCAGGTGTGCTGCTGCTCCGTACTCGTCCTGGTTGTCCAGGTATGCTACGTGGTTTGCGAAGATTGTTTTCAAGTCAGGTTTTACTATGAAGTCTTCTGGTTTTTTCATGTATGTTTTCTTTTTTATTAATGGCAGTCCTTTGTCGTGCCAGTCTTCCGTTTTTGTCATGGTAAACGGGTCTATTCCGTATTGTTTGAACAGGTTCGCATAGAATGGGACGTATGGTAGCATATACCTGCAGGTTGCCTTGAATCTTAGGTTTTGTATTCTTTTGATTTTTTCAAAGCTGTATTTCCTTAGTTGTTCTATTGTGAGGTATTCATGCAAGTTTTTTCACCTCGTGCCATATTGTTTTTATCGTCTCATGTATTGTTTTCTTTGTTGGTTTTTGTTTGAATTGTATTGGTTTTCCTATTTTTATTGTGATGTTTTTCTTGAAGTTGGGCAGTAGTTCGTGTCTGTTCCAGAAGTTGTATGTTTGCACATTTACCGGCACTATTGGTGCTTTTGTCAGCAATGCCAATGCTCCCAGTCCTGTGTACTCTACTGTTTGTATTTGTCCTGTGCAGGTTCTTTGTCCTTCTGGGAATATGCCTATGCATTTTCCTTGGCGTATTGCTCTTAGTCCTTTTTTCAGGCTTCCGTTCACTCTTATTGCTCCGAAATGGTCAAACAGCCAGTTCCAGATTGGTCCTTTGAATCTGTCTTTTAGTGCGAAGAAGCATAATTGTTTGTTTTTGAAGAGTGCTACGATTGTTATTAACAGTACTGGGTCGATGTAGCTTTGGTGGTTTGCCGCGAGTATGAATGGCTTGTCTGGCAGGTTTTCCGTTCCTTCCAGTTTTTTGATGAATGGAGATATTAGTGTCCAGAGTATTAGCTTGCTTATTGGGTATGCCATTGTTTGCCTCTTTTTATGATATTAACTTCCAATCGCTGCGGTCTGTCAAGAATCGCATCGATTCTTGAGCACACTCGGAAAGCTTCGATTTCCGATGTCCGACTGTTTTTCTGCTCCCCTTGAAAAGCGTGGGGAGAAGAAAACACCCTGGCAATGCCGGGGCGCAGCGATGTACTTTATTATAACGGTCTAATCAGGTAACATTTAAAAACGTTCTCTTATACTTTTAGGTTATGCATAAAAAAGAGGTTTTTGCCTGGGGTACTTATGATCTTGCTAATACTATCTTTTCTGCTTTGTTTGTTACTGTTTTCTTTCCTTTCTACGTTAAAACTTTTCTTGGAGGCACTGAGTTCCAGATTGGTCTTGTTTTTGGTTTGAGTATGCTTGCCGTTGGTTTGGTTGTTCCTGTTATTGGCGCCTGGAGTGATGCTCTTGGCAGGCGTATGCCTTTCATTATTTTTTTCACAATTATCTGCTGTTTGTTTACTTATTTTGTCGGGCAGGCTTCTTTGTTTTATGCTTTGATTTTTG
>CAYUHB010000138.1:0-3137 GCA_964444355.1 uncultured Methanosarcinales archaeon | reverse complement strand
CCACCAGTGTTGAGCGCGAAGCGCGACTCACTGGTGGAGGGCGCGAGCTTTGACATTATAAAAATGTCAAGAATTCGGGCAGGAACGGAAATAGGAAAGTATGTTGTTGAAAGTGTTCATAGTGCGCACCCTGTTTATTTTGCAAGAGATAGAGAGACCCAAAAGGAGGTTGTAATGAAGCGCGCAGTTCCTGTTTTTGCGCACGTCTCCAGCTATAATTTCGACCAGCTTGGCAGAATACAGCTTGAAAACGAGCATAGAATACAGTCAGCACTCAGCCATCCTAATGTTTGTCCTGTTACAGAGTTGGTTGCTTATGACCGGAATTTGTTCTTGGTTGCTCCGCGTGTTGGAAAATCTGATTTAACAGAATCAGGCTCTTCTACTCAGGAAAAGCTCGTGGTTTTAGAAGATGTTGCAAACGCATTAAACTATTGCCATAGTCGAGGAGTCGTTCATAGGGATGTTAAAGAAGCGAACATTGTTGTTAATGAGAACGGCAGGGGTGTTTTGATTGATTTTGGCACTGCGATTGAAATCGGTCGAAAGCATCCAGTTTTGGGTGACATAATTTTCAGGACTCCAAGTCACGTTGCTCCTGAATGCGTTATATATGAATACACGCCTAAATCTGACGTTTTTTCTTTTGGTGTTACTGCATATCAGGCTTTGACCGGAATCTCTCTTTATCGTATAGGCGACATCTTGTGCGACCGCAGCAGTATTGACCCTGCTCAAATGCGGCAGTTCAATGGTTTTGGAGAACTTGCAATGCGCGCTTTGAGCAGAAAACCTGAAAACAGGCCTTCTCTTGAAGAGATAACAGCTGCACTCAGGGAGCTAAATTCCAAATATCGTCCCCTACCCAGTGAACAGCCTTCAGAACCTTCCCTTGTTTCAGTGTAAATATTTCTTCGCCTGAATAAAGTGCTTGTGCAATGCATAATGGTTTTTTGTGTGATTGGTCAACAACAGCCGCAAACTCGTCTTTCTTGATTGTATGGTCAAGCTCGACTATGCCTGGTCGCATGACATCCGCTCCTGATGAGACAAACTTTACTGCGCCCATGTCAACAACGACTTGCTTAAGGAATTGTCTTTGTAAAAGAAGTTTTAAGGTTGGAACCAGTTTGCCATCAAGATAAAAGAAGCAGATAAGGTCATCTTTTACAACATATAATTGATGATTAATATCAGAAATTGCAATCCTGTCTTTCTTTCCGAAGAAGTCAGGAATGCCGAACTGCAATGATATTTCTTGATCTAGTTTTTCAATGTCTGATTTACTCAGCTGCTTCTTCAATGTCCACCTCTATTGGACTCCCCGTTTGCAGTGCCCTGACCAGTTCTCTGCTTAGATGTTTTGCTGCCTTGTCTGCTCTTACTGCGAAAGTTCTTGGTGACTCATACTCGCCAAGTCTTATAACAAGTTCTTTGTCATCTTCAAAATAGGGGTTGGTTTTTGCAAGTATGACTTCTTGCAAACCTCCAAGTCTGATGGTTATCTTGGCGTGCTTGTGTTTTTTGGCAAATTCTCTTAATTTATCTGTTTCAAAATCAGCATTTACGCCTATAATGCAGTCTCCTTCTGGAGAGACATAGTCTTCTTTGGTGAATTCTATGGTGTTCTTGTGTGTTGCTTTAATGTTGGGGTGCCCCCATGCTCTGAACATCATGAAACTACTAAGACTCGACAGTTTTAAAAAACTTCGCAATTGCAAAACAATTGCGAGAGTCGTCAAAAACCGCAAGGTTTTTGAGACTTTGCCACTATCGACGGGATATGATTGAGGAATTGGAGGCAGGAAGACTGCCGGCAGAAGACAAATGGAAGGAGCATATTGAAGAGCTCTGCGAACAAACAAAGCCAAGCTGTAAAGAAGAAGTAAAAAAAGCATTAATCTCTGCTGTTGAGAAAAGGATTCCGAAAGAAAAGTTTGGTTTGTTCTTGAGTGGCGGTGTTGACAGCAGTCTGCTCGCTTTAATACTAAAGAAATTCACTGACAACTTTGTCTGTTATAGCGTTGGCATCAAGGGATGTCACGATTTGGAAGCAGCCGAATTTGCTGCGAAGCAACTGAAGCTTAATTGGGTTCATAAGGAATATTCTGTAGAAGAAACCGAGAAAATACTGGAAAAGACTGCAAAATTATTAGAGAAGCCCGATGTTATTAACGTCGGCGTTGGAAGCGTTTTTGTCGCAGCAAAAGAACTCGCAGATGTTAAAATCTTTTTCAGCGGACTGGGAAGCGAGGAAATATTTGCAGGCTACCAGAGGCACGAAAAAGCAGACGCGAATGAGGAGTGCTGGAAAGGTTTGAAATTGATGTGGCAGAGGGACTTGGTCAGGGATGCAGCGATTGGGAAAAAGTTAGGAATAAGCATAAGACTGCCGTTTCTTGATGATGAACTCATACTTGCAGCCATGGGAATTCCTTCAGAGAAGAAGATAAGTGCTGAGCACAAGAAGATAATCTTGCGCGAGATTGCAGAAGAGTTAGGACTGCCAAAAGAAATCGCATGGCGCCAGAAGAAAGCCGCGCAGTACGGCTCTGGTTTTGATAAGGTGATGGAAAAGCTGGCAAAGAAATCAAAAATGAGAAAGAGTGAGTACGTGAAAACCCTTATTTAGCTTTTTCAAAATTTGCCCAGACAGCATCCAATTTTTGCTTCCACGATTTATCCAAACCAGCATTAAAAAGAACCTCAGGTTGCATATACATTGTTGAAACGTCAATATCCTCTCTGGCTAAGAAAACAGGCGTTCTTTGCTCATGGATTGCAAGCACACGACGAGCAGGCGTCAAGTCATGAGTAAAAAGTTCTGTCAACGCTAAATCCAAACCATTTAATTCTGGATGGTCCTTTGCCACAAACAATTTTGGCAAAGCTTCATAAACGCGGACTACTCCTGCAATTTCTGTTTTTCTTCCGGGATTCGATTCGTGACCGTATGCTCTTGCAATTAACACGCCAAGCATATAAGCCCGCCAGACAGCCAAGTGCTCAGGTTTCATCCATTGGCTTTTGCTTTTATATGCTTCTTCGCGCTTCAAAGTATTAAGAAAACGTTCTCTATCAACATCCGGCGTACGAGGTCCTAGAGTGCTGTAGCTGTGGAGAAAAGCATTAGGAGA
>CAYUHB010000137.1:0-3180 GCA_964444355.1 uncultured Methanosarcinales archaeon | reverse complement strand
AGCACGTTATCAGGCGTTGCAACAAGCTCAGTTATTCCGTACAGGTATAACAACATGAATGCAACAAAAAGAGAAATGAAATAGTATGTAAAGATTCTTTTTGCCCAAAACTGGCCAAAATGCCTTAGCTTTCTTTCATTAACCGGAACCCTTGCATAGCCGACAAAGTAAATTTCTGCTGTAAGAATCAACCAAGTTGCCATACTCATCAAAAACAAGTCCATTGAAGATAAAGTCAGCCCGACTTCGATGAGCAAGCCCTTAAGCACGAAAGTGAAACCGAAGAACAAAGCACCAAAAAAAGCAGCAATAACGTGCTTAATGTCAAAGTGCCCGGGTATTTTTTCCACAAGCCGCTCTCTCAAAACCTTTGTGTCCTGTGCAATCTGGTCGATTTTTGCCATGTTCAGTAGAACTCTAACTGCGGAGCATCATCCTTTTTTTCTTCCTTAGGCGCTTCAGGCGGCGCGCTGTCAAAAATGCTCATCAAATTGCCAACAGCAGGGGCAGGGCTGTCAAAAATATTCGGCTGTGAAACAGGCTTTTCAGGCTCGTTGCTGTAAACTTCGCGGCTTCCAACCAAGCCAAGCAAAAGTTTTATCGCCTTGCGTATCTCATCCTTAGAATCTGATTTTGTATCAATAGTTATCCTCATCTCTTTTCAAGAATATTGCCGCCATATAAGTTTAAATACTTTTCGTGATGATATCGGCTTGCCGGGGCTGTGGTCCAGTGGTAAGATGCAAGGTTCGGGACCTTGTGACCTGAGTTCGATCCTCAGCAGCCCCATAGAATTATTTGGCGATGAGTTCTAATTCCTTTTGAACTGCAACCAGATTCGCTTCAACAGGCAAAGGCAACTTTTTTTCCGTCCCATAAACCATCATCATCTGAGGAAAAACAATCAGTTGATACTTTAACCTGCCCTTTTTCATAACAATCTCATAACCCTTACCTTCAATTTTTTTAAGGGTTTCTTTTGCCGCTTCTACGTCTTCATCATACTGATTTAATAGGTCTATATACAAAACAACCTGCCCATTAAACAAGTCTCTGGCTTCTGAAAGAGTAACTATAATGCCCTGCAAATAATTGTATAATCCGGCGCGGGATTTAATATCCTTACATATATTCCCGACATTAACTATAAGATCATTAATCTTTGAAACCAAAAACTGAATCTGACCAATCATATCTTCTATCTCCTTTTTTGTCTGAAACGCCATAAAAAAGACAGAATTTTGCTGGTTATAAAAAGCTTATCATGGACCCGCCCGGGTTCGAACCGGGCCGTCTTAGTTCTCACTGGACATTTCCGGAAAGTTTACGGATTTTTATCGACGATAAAAAATCTTACCACAGGTCACTGGACAACCACCCGCGCGACCTATATAAATCATTTGGGCAAAAGACCAAATTATGATTGCTGAGGAGCTAAAATCCGATTTCGCAGAGATTTGCGGAATTCATGCAGGCGATGGGTGGATGTCTTCCTATACAAATGAAGTAGGATACGGAACATCGCCCAAGGAAGAGTCTTATTTTAATGAGGTGCTGCGTTTATATCGTAAAGTATTCGGAATAGAAAAAGTAAGAATTCTAAGAAGACTAGCTATTGAATTCCGCTTTCAATCAAAGGACGTGCAAAAGAATTTTATGAGCGTAGGATTTGTTCGCGGAAGAAAATTAGACACTCTTCACACACCTGCTTTTATCTTTGAAAAAGAAGAGCATATGAAACGATTCATACGTGGTCTCGTCGATACCGATGGGCACGTATATTGGAGACGCAGCGTCAATCGTTATCATTTAATTATTACATGGAATACAACTTCACAGCGATTAGCGGATGAGATCGTACAAATACTAAGATATCTTGGCTATAACCCCCAAATTTCAGGACTTAAACCAAAATCAACAGACGGGCATATTCGTAGAGTGCTGTACAAACTTATTCTGATGAGGCATGCAGAAATTCGAAAATTCTTGGGAGAGATTGGATTTAGAAATAATACTCGATGGTCTCAAGTAATAAAGATGCCTAAAGAACTAGAGCGGTACAATTTAGGGAAAATAAATGGACCCGCCCGGGTTCGAACCGGGGACTTCCTCCCTGTGAAGGAGGCGTTCGTTAGCTGCGGGAAGCCCCTAACAGCTCATAACCGCTAGACCACGGGTCCTTGTATGTTTTGCTCCATCGAAGACTTTAAAAGGTTTTGCCAGTTTCAGTTTTGATATGCACCTGAGCAAAGATGTCCTGAAAAAACTGATTGTTGAGAAGAATTTGCTGACTAATTATTCTGATATTGATGCCCAGCTTACTCCTAATGGTGTTGATGTCCGTTTGGCTGCGATTGTTGAGATAGTTGACGGCGGAAGACTGGCAGTATCAAAAGCAGACAACCTTGCTCCAAAACTTGGAGGCGCAGTTGTCCTGAAAGGATTTGAAGAACGCCTGAAAGGATACGAGCTAAAAGAAATGCACGTTGTTGACTCCGGCGTCGTAAAACTTGAAAAATTAAAGCCATACCTTGTGCTGACCTGCGAGGAACTTAACACTCCACAAAACCTGATGTCACACATTGCAGCAAGAACATCCCTCTTCAGACTGACACAATCACTGCTTGGCTCTACATTTGTCGAAGCAGGATACAAAGGATTCCTGACGTTCATGTTATTGCCCTTTATGGACAGCCAGATAGAACTCGGAAGCAGATTTGCACAACTATCATTCACAGAACTGACAGGCGAAGGACATTACGAACAACAGAAAGAGTCTAACTATCAGGGCGGAAAACTGTTCTAACCAAACACCTTTTGGAAATTAAGCCACAAATTATTCGCAACCTCTTCCTCTGTGAAGTTTTTAACCTGAGCAATGTTCTTTACGACATAAATAACATTCGCAGGCTCGTTAGGCTTTCCAGGAATAGGAGAAAGCCAAGGACCATCAGTCTCAGACAACAATTGATTAATGTTAGCCATCTCTGCAACCATCCTGAAATGCTGAAGCTTCTGAATGACTGCGGGTATTGAGAAATAATATCCCAAGTCAATTGCCTTTTTGACAACGTGCTTTCTGCCCATAAAACAATGAAGCACAACATTCTTCACAGAACTGCTCTGAAGCATTTCAATACAGTCCACCTCTGCATCCCTAGAATGCACGATAAGCGGCTT
>CAYUHB010000136.1:0-3207 GCA_964444355.1 uncultured Methanosarcinales archaeon | reverse complement strand
ACTTATATCTGCTGAATCATATGAACAAAATTGTGCTGATTGCAATTCTGTTATTTATTTTAACAAGTTGTGCAGAGAGCACTGTAAAAGAGAGCACTACTGAAAAAGCAGGACCATATTCCTGCTTGTATAATGATACATACAAAAGCGCGTCTTTCACAGCTTATGAGTCCTTTTTCCCACTGCCCTCTGAATTCGGAAAGTGCTGGGCAATAACGCCGGATCCTTTTGCAATGGATACTGCAGTAGAAAAAATAGGATCAATGTACGGCGGATTTTACTCCATAGACATAAATAAAGACGACATAAAAGGGCACGCAAATACTTTATACATCAGGGGACCAATAGATGAAAGGGAATACATCAAAATATACCTATATGAAACAAAAAACAAAGAAATTGCAACAGAATACTATAATAAATTCAAAGAAGGCTTTGAAACAGAAGAAGACCTAAAAGAAATGATAGATGTAAAATTAACAGAAAACTGCATAGGCAAAAGGTCACAACATAATGCCCAAGCCATATGCATAAAGGATAATTACCTCTATGTTGTTACGGTTTTAGCTGTAGCAGGACTAACACCAATAAAAGAAGCCTATGAAAATGACACTCTTATCAGCAATGAAGAGATAAAAAAGATTTTTGAAGTTGAAACAAACATGACGACCCAAGAAGCCCGACTAAGAATATTCGTAGACAAAATGAAAATATAGGCAATATGAGAGCTAAAGCCCAGAGAGACTTCTCAATCCGGAAATTCTCACTGGACAAACCGGAAAGTTTACGGAATTCTATCGACGGAGAAATGCAAAGGCAGTGGACACTGGACAAGTGCGCGCACAGGATATTTAAACGTTCTAAACAGCTTCAACTTGGCACGAAAAGCTTAAATAGTTCAACAGTTTAACAGTTGAACTATGGAGTTAGTAAAGATGAGCGCAAAAGGACAACTCGTAGTACCTGAGGAAATCAGGAAAAAAGAAAGCTTTGAATCAGGAGACAGGTTCATAGCAGTCGCAGTAGAAGACGGAGTTGTCTTCAAGCGCATAAATGTTCGTGCCGAACTAGAGAGACTTGCAAAAGAAACCAGGGCGCACTTTAGAAAAAACAAAGTGACCAAAAAAGTCCTGGACGAGGCAATCCAATGGGCACGACAGTCGTCATAGACACAAACGTATTCATCTCTGCTTTTGGCTGGAAAGGAAACCCGCTTGAAATTATACGACTTATTGAACAGGGGGAGATTGTGCCACTTCTGTCAATCCAACAGCTCCAGGAAATTGAACGTGTACTCAGATATCCAAGAATGCACTTTTCAGAACAACAAATTCAAGAAAGGATGTACTTCATACTAAATGTTGCTCAAATCGTTGATATAGCCGGCAATTTAGACATCATCAAAGAAGACCCTTCAGACAACATAATACTTGAAACAGCAACTGAACATAATGCAGAGTATGTAATAAGCGGAGATAAACACTTACTACAGCTAAAACAGTACAAAAATGTCAAAATAGTAACACCGAAAGAATTCTTACTCAAAACAGGCAGAATAGCACAAGACAGAGAAGGGCACACCGCCTGGGTATGGGACCCTGAAGGCGTAAAGAGGTATCTGGCAAGAAACGACCTCACGTGGAAACCATCAAAGCATTAAAGGATGGGTACAAATTGTACCTCCCTTTCCAATAGAAACATCAGGTATCAAAAGAGGAATAAGTTAACGACATTCTGTCGATTACTGAAACTGAACTGTACCCAATTTGGGTACAACTGAAATTGCCTTCTCATAACTCTAATAGTCCTTAGGATTTCTCCAGCCGCAATTCTGACAGATAATCCAGCCACCCTTAGAAACAGCAAAAACGTGCTTGTTATTACGGTCTTTGTAATAACAGTCTTTCTTAGGAGTGTAATGAGCGTGTTTCCAATACAAATGTTCAGAACTAATCATTCTTCCGGATTGTAACCCATTTCCCTGCAGGCTTCTATAAGGATTGCTCTCGGGCTCAGGTTTTCCTTACGCATCCACTCACTCATATGAGGCCAGATACGGAAGCTAATTATCACTGAGTTTTGCTTATCCTTTGGTTTCTCTAATTTAATACAATTTAATTTGTTCATATTATACTCCAAGCTTACTTAATGTAAGCTCATAGTAAGTAGAATGTAAGAGGAAGTATATAAATGTATCGGTAAAAGTATAAATAACACCTAAGAAACAGGACTATTATGAACGCAATAATACTGAACAAGAAAGTCAACAGGAAAGGCAGAACGTTTTATTTAGCTAGAGTAGGATGGTGTTTAGCTAGCACTGCTTACGTGCCGGTAAGCTGGATAGAGAAGAACGGAATAAAGATTAAAGGAACGGTTACTGTGAGTTATTGAGCAGCATAACGGACGATTAGAGACTCCTCACAATGTGCTCCTAAGTCCCTTATGGAGCACTTGTTCGTCGGTTTATCCGGAAATTCTCACTGGACATTCCGGAAACTTTACGGAAAATTATCGACGAGGAAAAGATAAGCACAGTGGACACTGGACAATCACCCGCACGGCATTTATAAATGTCAAATTCTTCGCTTTTAACAATGGCAAAATTAACAGGATTTGACTGGTTAAAAACCCAGATTGAAAAACTGGTCACCAACACATCCCGACACAAAGAACTCATAAAAAAGATGACGGAAATAGAGCCAGACGTCTACAATGAATTCAGAGAATGGACTCCCCTCAAATTAATACTGCTCAATTATTCACTCCAAGTCTGCACCACAATAATAGCAAAATATCGCAACATTTTCAAAAATACATATTATGTCGATTTGTTTGCCGGATCAGGAATCAATAAAATCAAGGATAAACAGGACTTTTTCATCGGCTCGCCCCTAATAGCCGCTTTAAACCACTCAAATGAATATTCTGAACTAATTTTTTGCGAGAAAGATCCTGAGTACGCCAAAGCTTTGGACTTAAGATTGAAAACACTCAATAAAAAGAATTTAATTACCATTAAACAACCCTATGAATCTTGTTTAGGTGATATTCTTGAGAAAGTTGGCGCACTTCACACCTATTCTTTCTTTTTCATAGATCCGTATTCCACTGAATTTAGCTGGGAAGCCATGGAAAAAGTTTTGAAAGCAAGAAGTGATATTGTTTTCACATTTATGACCAGCGAAATACATCGCGCAACAGGTT
>CAYUHB010000135.1:0-3219 GCA_964444355.1 uncultured Methanosarcinales archaeon | reverse complement strand
CCTGAAAACACCAAAACCAGCATACGAAGCCTCCATAATAACAGGCCTTTTCAAAACAGGAGGCTTCAAAGCAGTGGCAAAAGTCGGACTCGGACCGTACAAAGAATTAAAACTTACAGCCAAATCAGAATCAGGAAAAGAAGACATCCTGTTAATATCTTCTTTAACAATTTCAACAGGAAGATTCAACAGGTCTTTAACGTGCCTCAAATGATTCAAAGAAGAATCATCATTATCAACAACAATAACCTTGTCCAATCTTTGCTTTGAAAGCAAAAACAAAGACATATTGGGAACTGCACCGCCGTACTCAGTAACAGAAGGCGTCTTATCAAACGCACGAATAAGCTTATCATACGCATACAAGAAAACAGACTCAACAAAACACCGGTCAGTAATCTGTTCACCCTCCTGAAGCAAAGGAGCACGCGACTCCATCAAGTAAGCACAAAACTTCCAATACTCATCCTCAACTGACTGGTCAAGAACCATATTTCATCTGTCATGGGGCTGCCCGGATTTGAACCGGGACGATGTGGTCCCAAACCACACATCATGGCCAAGTTAGATCACAACCCCGTGAGAAGTTCTAGAGAAGTCACCGTTTAAAAGGCTTTTGCTGACAAGTCAGCAAGCCAACATGCAAACAAATCGAGGAATTAAATAGTTAACAATCCATTATTGACAATGAAAAGATTGGGTTGGCATTAGGACAAGTTGTGATCGTTGAACATCCCCCACGGGGATAGGTCAAAAAGTTAGATTCGTACAATGCAAAACCCAAATCACTGTAGCATGCAAACCACACCCCTGTTTTGCGGAATCGATGTAGGCCTCAAAACGCACAAAGTATGCGTACTCGGGCCAAACCAAGAAAGCATAGCCAAATTCGTCATCACCAACGATCGAACCGGCTTTGAGCGCCTTGAAACAGCAATTACCCGGCAAACCAAAATCTGCCTCGAACCAACAGGCGTGTACAGCATAAACCTCTTCCTTTACTTCAAAAAGCGCGGACACGACATCCGCTTTTGCGGCACCGTCAGCTCAAAACACTTCCGAGAAGCCATGTACAAGCGAAAAAAACACGACAATCTCGACTGCGTCAGCATCGCGAAATACCGCATCGTAAACGAACACCTCACATTTGACACCATCAGTTTCTTTGAAAACCTCTGCGAAGACGCAGGAGACCGCAACCTCCTGCAATTGCGAAGCCTTCTCGAGCACTACCAAAGCAGATCCAAAGTGTGGCAACGCTTGAAAAACCAAATCACCGCCCTCATAGATTTACGTTTCCCAGAAGTCGTGAAAATCTTCGGGTACGAACGCAGCTGCAAATCCGTACTAACACTCCTGCAGCACTCAAAAAAAGACGTCCTGGCAGGAAAAATACCCGTGCGACGCCTCGCAGAAATAACACCCCTGCTGGAACAAAGCATTGGACAATACGACTGCAAAACTACAGAATTCAACGCGCTCGTAACAGCACTAAATGACGTCGAAAAAGAGACTAAACAACTGCGAGCCAGCATTAGTGAAAAACTAAAAGAGATGGGATACTCAAAATTCCTCGAATATTGCGGGATAAGCGAGATTAATGCAGGCATCATCATCTGCGACGTGCGCAACATCTCCCGCTTTCACCGCTACAACACCAATGGCAGCCAGAACACCAAGCGAAGCCTTCGAGCATTCAAAAACTTCCTCGGCCTGACAGTAACGAGCAACCAGAGCGGCGAGCACGAAGGCGGCCACCGACTCATCAGGTTTGCAAGCAAAAGAATACGCACTATCCTCTTCATGCTCTCACTCACATACATCAGCATGCAGGAAGAATACCGAGACCGCTATAACGGAGAACTAAACCCATACAAGTTCAAAGACCTCTACACAAAATATTCAGCAACCAAGCCAAAAATGGTAGCAATAACAAAAATTATGAGCAAAATCGCTATCGACCTGTTCTTTGTTCTTTCAAAGCTTCAGACGGCAGATTCTCAAACCATGACTGATATGGCTCAAGTTCCCTCTCCATCGTTTCAGTCACAAACTTCTTCAGCTTGATACCTTTCAGGAAACAATAAAGCTGTATTTTCCTCAAAGTTTCCGGACTTACCTCTACATATTTGCGCATAACACCCTCACCAAAGTAAAAGCGCCTGATTTGATGAACTCCAATTCGCCCTGAATATATAGCACGTTCTCAAACAAGTGCTTTCCCAGCCTCTTTTTTTCCCTCACAAGGAAATACCTACCAGTATGCTCTCCCGCGCCCTGGTTGATAATCTCGAGCTTCTGCAAGACATCATAAAACGCACTCCTCGACACCTGCTTGCGCAGTTCACTATACTTCACACTGCGCGAAGCCTGAAGACATCTCAACACGTTAAGAAAAGTCCTATCCTCCCCCGACTTAAGCAAAACCAAAACCATGCGTTTCATACACACAAGCAACGCCCTGCAGTATTTATTCACTCAATTTTTATCTTTCAACCAAAAGGAGAAAAGATAATTCGTACAAAAGGGAATTCTCCACTTTATCAGATAAATTTATAATAATCGCTCAGATAATTCTCAATATGCCAATAGGAAGACTATTTGAAAAGATTAAAGGCTTATTTACGAAAAAGAAGGAGGACGAATCAACAGATGATTCACTCGATTATGGTATTGAAATTGAAGATAATGGTTCTAACGAAAACACGTTCAATGAAGTTGTAAATATGTTTTGCACCGAAATTAAGAATAAATTCGGGTTGAAAATAAATCCAAAGGAGTTTATAATAAAAACAAAAATCAGAGATGGTCCTTCTAGAAGATTTGTTTTTCACATTCCAACCGGATTATCTGACGAATCCGGATTATTATTTGATATCGTCAAAAAAAATGTACAGCTCAAAATAAAGAATGATAAAAAATACAAGGAAATAGAGTTGAGAGGTTTTAAAAAAATAAAGATTGATTCTTCCGACATACCACGAATATGGCAAATAATCGATGAAGATATTCAACTTAAAGAACACAAACCCCTTTTTCTAAACCTACAAGTTCGTTTCTATACAAGCATATTTGATTATGCAAGGTTTGTGAATTTTGTTAAAAACTTAGATAAATTTCTAAATATGGAAAGACTTGATTATAACGATGTTGAAAGAAGAATAAAAGATGCGGTTGACGAAGTGATATCAGATATGCATACGAAAATTATACAAAAAA
>CAYUHB010000134.1:0-3230 GCA_964444355.1 uncultured Methanosarcinales archaeon | reverse complement strand
CAGACTGCAAACCTGCGACTTCAACAGGATGTACGACTACATCAAAGCAGACCCAAGATACACAGGACTAACGAACAACAGAAGAGACGTAATATTCGCATGGGCGCACAGAGAATACAGAAATTTGCTGAAAGCAAGAGAAGCAGAAGTAAGAGTGCCAACACCATACACTGTACTGTCCAACATACTCGTAATGGAATTCATAGGAAACGAACAAGCAGCACAAAAATTAAACAAAGACAAACCAGAAAAACCAGAAGAATTCTTCAAAGAAGTTGTTGAACAGATGCGAAGATTGTACAAAGCAGGACTAATACACGCAGACCTAAGCGGATTCAATATTCTGAATTACAACCAAAAGCCGGTATTCATCGACATGTCACAAACAACACCATTAGACGACCCAAACGCACAAGCATACCTGAACAGAGACGTGCACAACATATGCGAACTCTTCAAGAAATGGGGGGTAAAAGCTGAAGAGGAACAAGTATTAAAGAAAATACTTAAATAGAAGGCTTTTTCTCGACGACAATATGGGAGTCAAAGAAGAACTCGAAAAACTGTACAAGCTGAAAGAAAACAAGATGAAACTAGGCTTACAGCCGACATTCGACGCACTAGCCAAACTGGGCAACCCGCACAAGAATTTACGATTCATCCACATAACAGGAACAAACGGAAAAGGAAGCACAGCAGCGTTCATCGCAGACACACTACAAATAGCAGGATACAAAACAGGATTATTTACTTCTCCGCATTTAGTAAGTTTTAACGAAAGAATACAAATAAACAGGAAAAACATCCTTGACGAAGAACTCGCAGAACTTATTGAAAAAACGCGAAACACAGGAGTACAACTAACCTTCTTTGAATATGCCACAATAATGGGAATACTGCACTTTGCCAAACATAATGTGGATTTCGTAGTCTGGGAAGTAGGGTTGGGGGGGACATTGGACTCAACAAACGTAGTAGATGCAGAAATTGCAGCGCTTACAAACATTGGATTAGATCATACACACATTCTTGGAGATACTGTTGAAAAGATTACCAAAGACAAATGCGGAATAATCAAAAAAAATTCGAAAGTTGTAACATGCCACGATAACGCAGGACTGCCATGGATAAAAGAAAAATGCAAAAACAACCAATTATTCATAACTCTGCCGTATGAAGGAAGAATCGGATTACTGGGAGACTTCCAGAAAAAAAACGCAGGAATAGCAAAAAAAGTATGCGAACTATTAGGCGTAAAGGAAGAAATAATACAGAAAGGAATCGCAACAACCTGTTGGCCAGGAAGACTGGAATGGATGGAAAAAAACGTTTTAGTTGACTGCGGACACAACCCAGCAGCAATACAAGCAACAACACCCTTCGTGAACTCGCTGCCGAAGAAAAGACTGATTTTAGTATTTGGTTGTTTGAAAGACAAAGATTACAAAGCAATGATAGATGCTTTGCCAAAGGCAGATGTTGTAATTCTTACAAAACCGAAGTCTGAAAGAGCAATAGAACCAAAAGAACTCCCGTTCAACAGAGAAGTAATAATAATAGAAGAACCAGGAGAGGCCTATAAGCACGCGAAAAAGATTGCACAGCCAGGAGACATAATTTTCGTAATAGGAAGCTGCTATTTAATTGGGAATATTAAGGAAGCGTTAGTCTAATACGGCAAAGGAAAACGCCTGCACAAAGCAAAAACTTCTTTCCTGACACGCTCAATCGTGTGCTTATCAGCAGGATTCCTGAGAACATCAACAATCCACTGACCAACCATCTCCATTTCAGACTCCTTCATACCACGCGTTGTAGTAGCCGGGGTGCCAAGACGAATACCAGAAGGATCAAAAGGAGAACGGGTGTCAAACGGAATCATATTCTTATTACAACAAATACCGGCTTCATCCAAAGCATGCTCTGCAATCTTGCCGGAAATGCCCTTAGCAGCAACATCCACCAGCATCAAATGATTATCAGTGCCACCAGAAACAAGACGGAAACCACTATCAGACAAAACCTGAGCAAGAGCCTGAGCGTTTTTGAGAACCTGACGCTGATAACCAACAAAAGAAGGCTCAAGAGCCTCTTTAAACGCAACTGCTTTAGCAGCAATAACGTGATCCAAAGGACCACCCTGACTGCCCGGAAAAACTGCGAAATCAATCTTCTGAGCAAGATTCTTCTTATCATTCGGGTTCAAACGGTCAACTGTTTTTGAAAGAATCATAGCACCACGAGGACCACGCAAGGTCTTATGAGTTGTAGTGGTTACAATGTCAGCAAAAGGAACGGGGTCTGGATAAAGTTTAGCTGCGACAAGACCGGCAACGTGAGCCATATCCACCATAAAATAAGCACCAACCTCATCAGCAATATGACGAAACTCCTTAAAGTCAAGATAACGAGGATAAGCAGAAAAACCAGCCAAGATTAACTTCGGCTTGTGATGCAAAGCAAGCTCACGCACAACATCCATACTAACGCGCTCAGACTCCTTTTCAACACCATATGAGCTGAATTTGAACAATCTGCCAGAAAAATTCACAGGAGAACCATGAGTCAGATGGCCGCCGTGAGCCAAATCCATACCAAGAATAGCATCCCCAGGCTGAAGAACAGCCAAATACGCTGCAAGATTAGCAGAACTTCCAGAATGAGACTGAACATTCGCGTGCTCAGCATTAAACAGTTTTTTCGCACGCTCGATAGCCAATGATTCGGTAATGTCAATGAACTGGTTGCCGCCATAATACCGCTTGTTAGGAGTACCTTCGCTGTATTTGTTAGTAAGACAACTACCAGTAGCTTCAAGCACCGCCCTGCTAACAATGTTTTCAGAAGCCACAAGCTCGATAACATTCCGCTGCCTATCAAGCTCTTTCATTATTGCATCATACACTTCACTATCAAACTTTTTCAGGTTTTCCATTTCTTGCAAAGATTACTAATTCAAAATCAGGAAAATCCTTCTTATTTTCAATTTTCCATTCCTTCATATTAAACTCTGGAAAATAAGCATCACCATCATAATCTTTTTTTATGAAGGAGAGATACAACCTGTCAGCAAAAGGAAGAGACTGAACATAAACAGAAGCACCGCCGATAATGAAAATTTCCCTGTTAAAAGATTCAGCTTTTTGGAGGGCTTCCTCAATAGTTTTTGCAACAATAATGTTCTCAGCGGGAGGCATTGAAGAAGAAATGACAATGTTATTACGGTCTGG
>CAYUHB010000133.1:0-3300 GCA_964444355.1 uncultured Methanosarcinales archaeon | reverse complement strand
GCCAAATCCTTATAACAAGGCTCAGGACCACCCATCAACTGGTAAGCAGCACGATTCTCACAAGGACTGCCAACAACAATAGCATTCTTTGAAGAAACATCAGCAATCTCAGTATCCAATTTAGAAGTGCCAACTTCTGTTGTCACATTCTCAAACCTGGCAAGACTTGAAGAAATAATCGTTGCAGAAACAACATCCAAAGCAGGAGATTCCTCGCCAATAACATAAAGAGCGCTGAATTTGCCATCCTTCACAAAAAAAGAAGGCCAGTCAGAAATGGTAACTGCAGAAACAACCGGAATCAGAATCAACAACAACAGCCAAACTATTTTCATATACGCCGAATCAGCAGTTAATTATATAAAGATTATTATTAAAAACAGGAATATGAAAGAGGTCATACTTCTACTATTACTAATCGGTTGTGCATACGACCCAACAGCAGCACGCTATATAATAGACGGAGACACGTTCGTCCTAAACAACGGAGATATTGTAAGATTACAAGGAATTGACACGCCAGAACAAGGAGACATAAATTACGACAAAACAGCATACGAACTGCAAAACAAGCTGATAGGCAAAAAACTAAGCTTTGAAGGCACAGGAGAAGATTTTTACGGCAGAAAAGTACGATTTGTATTTGCAGACGGGAATAATGTTAATATTGAAATGGTACGCGACGGATGGGCAATAGCATTCATGCACAAAGGAACAAAATATGAACAGCAAATAGAACTCGCACAACACGAAGCAAGAATACAAAAAACAGGAATATGGAACGTAAATGAAGAAAGCTACAAAAGACTAAGCCACAGGTGTCTGGAGCTCGGGTGTCCAACAGGAACGATAGCAGTCGCAAGCAAACAAGGAGAAGCATTCTACAACTGCGCCTGCAGTGCAACAAACCTGATAAGTAAAGAGAATATTGAATGCTTCACAGCAATAGAAGACGCAATAGCGCAAAGATTAAGAGAAGCAAGAAAGTGCTAATAAAGGGTTGTTGAGCCGACAACACAGCAATATTTTCCTGAGTTTCCATCAAAAATGCACGGGTCAACACTCCTGTCAGCCTGCTGTTTGTTAAAACTGCAGTCCCACTTATCCTTATTTGAATAAATGTAGTCAGACAAACGCTGGTTTCTCAAAGCTTCACCATACTTAACACCCATGACAGAAGAAGGACTCTCAGAAATAGCCCTTTTCATACCGCCGCCATAAAGCTTCGAAGCATAACCATAACCATAGGACCTGTAGGCGCCTGCGCCTGTGATAGAATCAATATAGAGAACTGCAAATACTGAAAATGCCACAATTCCAAAAATAGCCAAAATGGCAGCTTTCGTCATCTCTTTTCAAGATTTCAATAGTATCAGTGTATATAAATGTTTACTTTTGCAAATGTATGATAATAAATAGAAAATTTTAAATGTTCGCGCTATATCAACAATTTTGAGGTGAATAATATGACTGAATTTAAAGATGAAAAGTATTATACAAGATTAATGGATGTTATTAATAAGAACACAAAAGTAATTGATGAAGTATCGGAAAACAGAGAAGACCCAACAAGAGTTGCACTAAACGCATTAAGAGAAATGTGTATATTATTGGCAGCTGAGATTAAAGATTTAAATACAAAATGCATTGAATTAGAAAAAGAAGAGGATCAATATGTGCGTGATGTAAAAAAGGAATTGTCTAGTTCCATTTCTTTTTTGAGAGATAAAATTGAGAAAGCGAAATAATTAGCTGTCACTAACAAATTTCGTCGAGTCTGCCTCTGCTTGTTCATTTCATTCACACTGCAGAGGGCAGGATTTGAACCTGCGAACTCACTAAGAGACAAGCTCCTGAAGCTTGCGCCTTTGACCAAGCTTGGCTACCTCTGCGCAAGAAAGCAGTCTTTCACATGGTATAAAAACCTTTTTAAATACAGAACAGATTGAATGCAGAAAAGAGTGAAAGCTTGGACACATTAGGAATATTAAAGGTATACACGGGACAAGGATTCCTTTCCCCAGAAATGGGAATGGACGTTCTAAAAGAATACAAAGAAGTGCAAAAGCTATACGAAACTGCCCACTCAATTTTAAGACGCGACATAAGAAGACTTTGCGAAAAAGGCACACTGGAAGAGCAAAAAGACACAAGAAATCAGCAGGCAATGGTTTACTTAAGCATAGCGGCATTGATACTAAAAACACAGGGCTTATTGTTCACAAGAGACCAATACTGGAAATGCCCTGAACACGAGCGGTACACAGAAGGGAAAAATTCGTTTTATGTGGGATTCTCGCTTGGAGAAATACTTGCATTGCTTGCAGCCAGAAAATTCTCATTTGTTGACGGACTAAGAATCATCAAAAAAAGAAGCGAGCTGATGGGAAAGAAAAACAAAGGAAGCCTTGCAAACGTAATTGGAGCGGAAGAAGAAAAACTGAAAACAGAAATATCGGCAGAAAAAACCGTTGACCTGGCGATAATAAGCTGTGAAGGAAACATATCCGTAGGCGGCTACGATCAGGATTTGAACGGATTCTTCGAAAGAATCAAGAGAGAAAAAATAGCGAGAAAAATAATACCATCAGCAACCTCAGGAGCATTCCACACTCGTTTATATGCAAAAGAAGCAGAAGAATACAGGAAATTCCTAATAGGAATGTCGCACGTATTCCTGCCATCACAAGAAAAGGTAATAGCAAACGTAGATGCAAAACCATACACGGGAGCAGTGCAGGATACAATAAACAAAATGAGTAACCACATGTGGCAGCCGGTCTTGTTTAAACCTTCAGTCAAATCACTGGAAGGCCAAATAGACGAAATACACGTCATAGGGCCAGGAGCAAAAAAGCTTGCAGACAACGTGGTCAAAAGAATAATAGATAACGTTCCTGTAGTTGTAATCGAGGACCTGCCTTCATTAAAAGAATACTGGCAGAACCGAATGCCCGCCGTCACTAATTCTTTATAATGCTCAAAATATCCTTCGGCTTAAGCAAAGTAACAGAAGCCTGCTTGTCAAACAATTCAATCCTCAGAATCTTCCGCGGACGGTCAATGTTCACTTTGCCTTTCAACATCGGAGCAACTGATTCAATAATCTGCTCGTGATGCAAATCGCTCTTGTGATTTAGGACTTCAATAGCGTAAACATCATCAGGCAAAAACATCTCCCTGATTTCCTCTCTCACAGTTCTCTTTATGTCATCCAGAGTCGCATTGCACCAATAATCAGCAGGAACCCACTTCAACGTGAAGTTCAAGGAAGAAGGGTCATTAACGTGCATTTCTCTC
>CAYUHB010000132.1:0-3309 GCA_964444355.1 uncultured Methanosarcinales archaeon | reverse complement strand
GCTTGGAACTGGTCTGCTCGAATACCGTGCGGTCAATGCGCGATTCTGCAATCGCTTTGTATTCCGCAGCTTGTTTCGAGATCTCTTCAAGCTGAACACTGACCTCCCCTAATCTCGCATTAACTTCTTTGTATGCAGAACGCTCAACGCGAGATTCAGCAATCATTCTATAGTCGGCTGCTTGTTTCAATGCATCTTCAAGCCGGATGCTCGTTTCATCCAATCTCAAATTTATTTCTTCGAATGCAACGCGCTCAACACGACTCTCAGCAATCGCCCTGTAGGCTACCATTTGTTTCAGTGCATTCTCAAGCTTGGAACTCGTTTCTGTCAAGCTCGAATTTATTTCGTCGAATGCAACGCGCTCAACGCGTGAATCGGCAATCGCTTTGTATTGCGCCGCAAGTCTGGAAGCTTCCTCAAGCACAGAGCGCTCAACACGACTCTCGGCAAGCTCTCTGTAAGACGCAGTTTGCTGCAACAAGTCAGTATTCTGTTTCTCGCGTTCGTCAATAACTGTCTTGCATTTGTCCAGTTCTTTTCGTGCACTAATTTGTTGCTGTTGCAGGTCTTCGTTCTGTTGTCTGAGGTCGCATGCCTGGAAATGGCCTGTCGTTCCGATGTACGTGCCTGCAACCAGGACAAGACCATACACGAATTGCCTGAGCGTGCCAATGCGATTTGGCTTTTGCGGTTCGTTGTAGTGCAGTCGGACTTTTCCGTCGCAGGAATAAATCAGTGCACGTGCTGCCTCTGCCTTTTTGTCCCTATCGTGCAGCCTATTCGCAAAATCGACCATCAGACGGTCAATTCCTTCTTCCAGCGCATCGTTCTTCATAAGTCACCTCATTCTTTTTTTGGCGGCAATAGGGGTGTGCTAAGGTTTGCCTCAATGCTGCGCACGTAATCCACGAGTTCCTTGCGCGAGTCGTACGCCTCAATTCCCCTGTTTTTGATGTGGCGCATTTTGGAAGCGCTTTCTTTGGCAAGAATGCCTGTCTTGATTGCGGTCTCCAATGCTGCATCGTATGCATCCACGTTTGCGGCTTTTCCTGCTTGCTCGACGGCTTTTGTTGCTTCCTGAAATTCGCTGGCGCGCCTTGACATAACGTGCGATTGCCGCTGTTCGGCGTGTCCGTAGATGTTTTCCTTGATGCGGTCGGCAAACTTCATGAGCACGTACGCGCGTTCAAGGCTTGTATCAACAGCTTCTTCATCGGCTAACTCGTCTAATCCTTCCAGTACCCTTTGCGTGACCAAGTTCACGCTTGGCTGGTATTTTTGCATTTCATTCGCCATTGTTCTCATCCCCCGTTTCTTATTTTTTTAACCGGCATAAGATTCTCTTTCAACTGCACATAGCAGTCTTTGCAAAGCGGACCCGATTCATCGCGCTTGAGCCTCTGATGACACTCAGGATTCACGCAATAACGCCGCTTCAATGCGAAATCAGCATACTTCCACTTCCTTGACTTTTTTGAGCACGCTTTTTTAATCACAAAATTCACCGTCGACAAACCAACGCTTTCAGAAATTCTATGGATTCTGGAGTATAAATTCAGGTACCACAATAAGACCGGACAAAATCCGGTAAAAAAGAGACAAGTTTAAATCTCCGCAGATGAAGTTTTCGTCTATGAATCGACCAATTTTACCTCATTGGTATTTTAAAACACTCGTAACTCTAATTTTCGCAACTTTTGCAGGAATATTTTTTTATTCAATTACTTTCTACATACACGAAGGCGGACACATCATTATCGGTTCATTAGTTCAAATATTCCATTTAAAATTGCCAATGGCGACAATTTCAAACTGGATATGGTTTTGGAACATCATACCACTTCCACAACAAACCAGAATGTACGGGCTTGGACACAACACTCTCTTTGCTTTAGGCGGATCAATAATTATTCTTTTTATAACCACGATAATCACAATAAAACTATTTGACCGACGAAAAAAAGAAACTTGGCTGATTCTGGCACTGCCTTTTGTGTTTTTTATGCACGAGTTAACAGGAAATTTCTTGTTTGGAACGGATAACTGGCTCGGAGAACCGATTCTGCAAAGCTCAGAACATTCAATACTTCATTTTTTTGTAACTGCCACCCCATGGGCGATTGCAATAATTGCTTTCCCATTTATCTGGAAACACTCTTATACCAATAAAATATGCGATTTTCTTTCGAGACCGCCAATCATTTTGGCACGTCGGCATGCCAACAAAAAATAAATATAAAAGTAGTGCCAAAAATATTTATACATCAACATCTTACCACATTTATCGACGAAAAATAACGTTGATTTCAAAGAATTTCTCCAGTGAGAAAAAAACTAAGGCAGGGTCTCGCAAGCAACACCATCATCATCCTCATCCAATCCATGCACATCTGTATAACAGAATTCAAAGATTGTTTGCGCTTCAGCTTGCGTGCTAAAATCATCACAGTCATAAATTTTTGATTCGCAGACTGTCGAATCCTGTTGCAATTGTTTCTCTATTGTTTCAGACAGGTGTACATACACCAGTTTAAATTCTTCTGCTACTTTCTGACGTTCATAAAGATTCTCAACACCTAAATACATTTGGAGACCTTCTTTATTCTCATCTAAAAACGCCAAATAAGCATCCAAGTGACTCACTAAAACATCGTGCTCACGCATATAACTGGAGGCTACGAACCTAAACTCACTCGTACCTCGTGTCCGCGTGAGATTTTCAAGAAGTAGTAAAAATGTTTTTTCATCATTTGAGACGGTTTCCTCGTGCAGTTCAAACTCTTCAACAATCCTCTGAGCCCGTTCCTTTGCTACATCTTGGGCAATTCTTACTTCCTCAGCCTCTCTTGCTCTTTCTTGGAAGAAATAGAATCCACCGACTAGTACAGCGATTAGTACTATGATGATTATTGGTGTCCAATTTTCTTGGGCAATTCTTACTTCCTCCATTTGGTGAACAACCTTTCTAGCCAAATCAATTTCACCTCCTTTTTAACACGTATGTAGCAGAATATAGTTTAAAAGGATTGCGCCTAGAAAAGTAGTTAAAAACGCGCACCTAACTGATAACTCCTGTCATAGGATTTCCCTGAAAAAGGTGTTGACATGTTTGCATGCCAACCTGCAAACAATCGCAAAGTTTTAAAGTCGTACCAAAATTATTTATACATCAACTACTTTCTACATTTATCGACGAAAAGAAACGTTGATTTCAAAGAATTTCTCAGAGTGAGAAAACATCCGCAAAGGATGTTAGATCACAACCCCGTGAGAAGTTCTAGAGAAGTCACCGTTTAAAAGGCTTTT
>CAYUHB010000131.1:0-3328 GCA_964444355.1 uncultured Methanosarcinales archaeon | reverse complement strand
AGAGGCTTAAGATCATCCGCGCGCGCCTTAATCCTGCCCTCAAGAGCATCCGGCATAAAAGCAAGCTCGAGCACACGCGCAGTCTTCTCACACCCAAAATCAAGACGGTACGCCTTAATGTTGGCAATATGAGCTGCCGTCAGTACTCCTTCTTTTTCAAGCTTTACAAGTATTTTGAACGCACCATTAGGAGCAAGTCCGCACGATTTGGCAACTTCATTTATGGAATGCTCTTTCAAGCCAACTGCCAAAAAACGAAGCACACGCTTTTCATTAACAGTAAAAACCATCTTTATACACCATAAGTGGATAACTATACACTAAAGGTATATAAATGTTTTGGTTTAAAAGTAAAAAAAGAAAAAATTAATGCCGGAAGTGCCTCGTTCCAGTAAAGACCATTGATGCATGGTACTTGTCCAGCACCTCAATAACTTTCACGTCTCTTGCAGAACCGCCCGGCTGTATGAAATTCCTCAAGCCAAACTCGGCAAGTGCAGTTGGTCCATCCTCAAATGGGAAAAATGCATCTGAGCCAACAACGCTTTGACGAAGTACAAGAGACTTGTATTGTTGATAAGTCACATCAGGTTTCATGCACTTTCTCATCTCGTTAAGCATCTCCGACTGTCCCTGGAAGAAAGCATTCTCTGCAGGAGTTCCCTCTCCTTTCAGAACGTGGTATTCCAGAGCCAAAGCCGCTTCTGCCCTATCAATTGCAAGCTTGCAACTATTCACCCTGTTCGGCTGTCCAGGACCAGTGCCGAGCACCTGGAATTTTCCAGGCGCGTATTCTCTTGCTATCACAATGGCATTTGATTTAACAGGCTTGACTGCCTTCCAAGCAAAATCATAGAGCGCTTTCATGCTTTCATAAGGTGCAGTGGCGGTAACAACTCCCACAACCCTATCAGCACCACTGTTCTCGCACTTAACTGTGTGCTTATGCTCAAAGCACGCATCAATCGAACCTGCAATATAAAGCGTTTTGTCTCTTTCCTGACGCAGGATTCCCGCGCGCACGAATCTGAAGTCGTATGCTTCCTGAGGACGGCTCATATCACCAACTGCCAAAATACGCAAGTTCTCCTTGCTTTTCTTATCTTTGATGTACGCCAGCACCTCGGGAGTATAGCTTGGCGCGACAAGAACCTCAATCATCCAGCCCTTCTTTCCATCAGGATTCGGGCGTTCTGACAAAACCTTGATAGTTTCCAAATCAACTTCCCTGTTGAAAGCTATCACGGAACCAAATGCAGACACAATATCACCCTGCCAAGCACGCTCCAAAGCAACATCCATTCTATCAGCAGTAGCCATCCCTGATGTCGCAATTCCGCAAGGAGTGTTGTGCTTTATTATGACTGTGCAAGGCTCATCAAACTCCATAACAGCGCTTAATGCAGCATCAGCATCCAAATAATTGTTGTAGCCCAATGCCGTACCGTGAAGCTGTTCTGCAGTCACGACATTTGGCTCTTTAACGCCCGGCAATGTGAAGATCCAGGCTTTCTGGTGCCAGTTCTCTCCATACCTGCCAAGCTGTTTGCCCTGCCTGCCAGCAAGACGCAAAGTTTTCTCGCCAGTAAGCATTTCAGTCAAAACCATCGCATTTGCCGCCCTGTAGTCAGCAACACGATTAACAGCATAAGCAGCAAGCACACGCTTTGTGTCTGCACTAATTTCACCAGTCTCCCTTAACTCCCGGATAATGCCGTCATACGCCTGCGGGTCTGCAACCACAGCAACATCCTTATGATTCTTAAAAGCAGCCATAAGCATAGAAGGACCGCCAATATCAACTTCCTCAACAAGCGCGTCCAGAGATATGCCTGGTTTTTTTGACGCGCTCTCAAAATCGTACAAGTTTACAGCGACAAGGTCAATCGGCTTAACACCGAGCTCTTCTGCCCGCTTGACGTGTTCCGGATTATCTCTTTGGTACAATATTCCACCGTGAACAAGAGGATGCAGGGTTTTTACCCTGCCATCAAAACATTCAGGAAATCCTGTAAATTCAGAAACATCCTTGACTGCAACGCCTCCTTCTCTCAGCTTTTTTGCAGTTCCACCAGTAGAAAGAATTTCAACACCCAATTCTTCCAACGATTTGCCAAACCCAACAATCCCTGCCTTGTCAGTCACACTCAATAATGCTCTTTGTACTTTTCCCATTTTGTTTTACCTCCGTTAATTTCAAGCGCACTTTTTCACATTTTCCAAAATACCTTTTACATACTCTTTTACGCGCGCAATAGATTCAACAGTCAACTCAGGAGCTTTGCCAACATAATTAAACGGCGTCAAAGCCAATATTTTATCACGAACCTCAGGACGCACAGGCGCTTCGTCAGCAAAATTAACAACATCATCACGAGTCCAATTCCTTCCCTGAGTCAAGTCTTTCAACATATTGTACGCATCAGGAATTCCCTCAACCCTCAACATCTGCTGAATAGGCTCTGAAAGCATTTCCCAGTGCTTATCCAAATCATTACCAAGATAAACCGCACCAGGCTCACACTTGTTCAAACCTCTAAGAATATTCTTGTAAGAAACAAGCGCAGCACCGAGCGCAGTGCCAATCCAGCGCTGAACAGTACTATCACTCAAATCACGCTGGAAACGCGAAACAGGCAGTTTTGCCGCAAAATAATGCAAAAACGCATTTGCAATACCCAAATTACCCTCACTATTCTCAAACTTGATAGGATTAATCTTCTGAGGCATAGTAGACGAGCCAACAGTACCTTCCTCCTTCTTCTGAACAAAATACTCATCACTAATGTAACCCCACATATCCTGAACAGTGCCAAGAAGAATCGTATTAATGTGGGCAATCTTGTAAAACATATCTGCCATGCTGTCGTGAGGCTCTATCTGCGTAGTAAACGGATTATGCTTAAGACCGAAAGACTCAACAAAGTTTTCGCTGAACTCCTTCCAATCAATATCAGGCCTCACAGCATAAAACGCGCTGTAATTCCCCATTGCACCGTTCAATTTTCCTTCCAGACTGATTTCAGTCAAATCTTTCACCTGCTTGGCAACCCTTTCACCAAAAATCATCAATTCCTTTCCAACAGTAGTAGGAATCGCGTGCTGACCGTGAGTCCTGCCAGGCATAGGCATTTCTTTGTACTGGTCACCCATAGCAACAAGTTTGTCTTCAAGCCTGACCAAAGCAGGAATCAAACACTTGTAAACAGCATCCTTAAGCATAAGAGAATAGCAAATATTGTTAACGTCCTCAGAAGTCAGGAACACGTGGAACAATTCGAGAGACTTTTCGAGCGACAAATATTTATCACGCAAATCTTCAGGAACT
>CAYUHB010000130.1:0-3383 GCA_964444355.1 uncultured Methanosarcinales archaeon | reverse complement strand
GAGTAGAAGTAAAAGAAGAAATTCTAACAGAACCATTGCTGAAATCAAACGCGGCAAAAGCAACAATACCATACAACACCGCAATCTCGCCAATAATGCAGGTCAAGCTCACACCAAAAATCTGGACAGGCAAAAACGTTGCAATATGCGCACAAGGCGCAATAACACTGGAAAGAATACCACCCTGCTAAACAGAGCCGAAAACCCAGCTTCTAAGACGGGCAGCAGTTTTAAGACCGCCAAACAGCCACGAACTCATCTGCTCATCTGTGGCTCTTGGAGAAACAAACAAGAACACAGCATCACGACGCTCATTACAAAAATTCAGAGAACAAAACTTGCCGCTGACAACCTTATTCGTCAATGAAAAAACATTATTAACGCTGTCAAAAACCTCAAAAGGCAGCTGCAAACTCACATCATGATTAAAAGTTGCGCTGTCAGAAACATTCACAAAACGGGCGCCAACCATATTCTTCACCAAATGATTGTCATTCAAAAAAACTTTTGAAGAATTCTTGACGTGGAAGCCAACATTATAATTCAAAATCCTGCAGGAATTAACAGTAACATTAACCGCATTTTCTATAGTAATACCCCTGCCGCCAGACCAGCTCTTCAAAACAGCACCATTACAATTAATTGTGATGTCATTGCCTGAAACAACAACTCCCTTGTTAAGATAGAAAACATCAGTGCAAAAGTCTGCAGATTTGCCTATCTTCATGCCGTCCTGAGGCACAACACACGCCAATACAATTGGCGTTAACAACAAAAACAACAGATATTTCATCTCTTTTCTAACGTTTCTTTTTCGTTTCCGCTCTGGTCTACGACTGATTTTCTCTTCCCCACGCAAGCTAAGGGGAAGCGAAAATCACCCAAGCAAGGCTTGGGCAGAGCGGAATATTTTAACAACGTCTCTTTATTTGCAGGATAACAAATGCAACAAAGTAAAGCATGACGTAAATAAACAATTTATTCGTTAATGACAAAGCTCTTTCAACAGGCGTCTCTTCAACCGTTTTTTGAGGCGCAAGCTCCTGCTTGACTTCAACTTCAGCTTCTTTCACAATCTGCTCAGCAGTCTTGACAGGCTCTTTAACTACAGGAGCTTCAGGCAAGGAACCGCAATCAGCATCAGTCTCAGGAGAACACTTCTTGCTACAATAAAAGTCACCAGCCTCGCAGGGATTCATATCACGATGCTCATTGCACGCATTAAAATCACAAAAGCCACGCTCAACATTCTTATTACCAAACATCACAATGTTATATTTGCTGTTAATAGCAGAAACGGCAAGCTGGAAACTCTTGTCATTATTGTCGCGGATAGTATTCTCAAAAGCATCCAGCAAACGAATACCAATGCGATTCTTCAGAAAACCATTCTTCTCAATCAAAGAATTCGTGACATTCTTCAGATAAATGCCCTGATTAAAAGTCATAACATTGCAATTCCTCACAGTGACATTGTCAACATTCTCCAAACGCACACCAATCTCGCTCTGGTCAACAGTACCGCGCAAAACAGCAGTACCGCAATCCAAAACAATATTGCCGGCAGAAACAGAAATTCCATTAGAAACATCATAAGTGGAAGAACAGAACATTATGCTCTCCTTTATGACCATGCCATCAGTAGCTTCTATGCACTGAGCTGCTGCAAACGAGGACAACAACAGCAGCACGATTAACCATTTCATATTTTCTCCCACAAAACTGCAACAACAGCAGGAATAACGATGAACAAAATGATGGCAGAAATTACAATCGACCAATTAAAGCCGGTCTCATACCAATAAATCGCCCAAAAACCATAAGGAAGCGCTAAAATAGGCAAAAGAAAATCTTTCAACTGCCATTTACTCGCAAACACATCTCTTTTCATTAAAAAAAACAAGAAACAAGGAAGGATAAAAGGTTTTCTATGCTGTAAGAGAATAGAATTGCCGCTCTGCCTCAGCTAAGCTGACTTTTTCTCCCCTGCGCAGGCAAGGGGAGAGAAAAGTCAGTCAAAGACCAGAGGGCGAATTCAGAAAAATCATTCAACAAACTTCACATCATCAACAATACCGTCAGCATTCCTGTCCAAACCTTCAACAACACGGGCAGCAACATCAGGGTTCTTGGAATTGCCCTTCGCAAGCTCGCCGAAATATTTTATGAACGCCAAAGTAACAGCTCTTGTGCCAGAATAACGCTTGCCAGCAACAACCAAAATCCACTTTTTGGGATTAAAAGGATTCTTAACTTTCACAATGATGCCGCACTCATCAGCGTGGTAAGTCTTCTTGGAAACTTTAGAAACAATCGCCCAATTATGCTCCTTGTCAAAACGAATAGGGAGCTGGTCATTCACTTTCTGCGTAATAATATTAACAACAGGACCGCCGACAAGAATGAGATTCTTCTGCAAATCCTCGCTGCGGACTTCTGTATCCAGACGGACAGACAGCTCATCAAGATGAGTCAGAAAAGAACCCAAAAACAAAGCAAGGTCAATACCATAATAACCATCACGGGAACGAGCCATATCAGGACCGTGAGGGTCAGGAGAACCAACAATTATCAATCCATTTAGTTCATTATTCTCAATAATCGGAGCAAGAAATTCAAAAGGCTCAGCATTAAGACCAGGAACCTTGTGGGCTTCAGCAAACTCCTTCAAGGCAAAAACAAAAGCAGGAGCAGTAGGAGCATAAATGTTTGCAGTAGTGCCCTGAACATCCTGCTTTTTGATAACCTCAATCAAGCCAGCGCGCTCAAGATTACGAACATGATAATAGACCTTCTGCTCGTGAACCTTCAAACGCTTGGCAAGCGCCATAGGATAAGCTGGATTCAAGGCAAGCTCGCGCAGGATGCGCTGTGCTAAATGAGAACTGGCTGCCTTAATCTGCTTCTCAGAGATTTGCCTTGCAGGAAGGCTGAAAACACCCTGTTTCTGCTCCTGGATGACGCGCATGTGCTGCTCCTCGGTTGCGCTCTGGTCTACGACTGAATTTCTTCTCCCCTGCACAGGCAAGGGGAGAAGAAATTCACCTTGGTCCAAGGCAGAGCGCAATCAAATAGATACTACAAATTGTTTTTTAGTAGTACTAAAAATGTTTTAGTAATCCTTATATATAAGGTTTTCCATGGAAAAAGGCATGGACGAAACATACGACGATAACGAACTGTATCAGGAGTTCACAGCAGGGTAAAATGTGCGGAATTCTAGGCTACATCGGAGCAAGGAATGGCACTCCAATAGTGCACGAAGGACTAAAAGCACTTTCGTACAGAGGATATGACAGCTGGGGAATAGCAGTGCAAGACGGAACAAGCATAGTCATACAGAAAGGACAGCCCACTGCTAGGGTTGGATAACCACTCGCTTC
>CAYUHB010000129.1:2803-3403 GCA_964444355.1 uncultured Methanosarcinales archaeon | reverse complement strand
TGTGAGGAAATTGTACGTTAATCGGGAAGTGATAGAGGTTGCTGGCAGTGGTTATTCTCCTGAGGGTTATTTCTCAAAGGATTCCAAGCCGTTTGAGTTTTTGCTGAAAATTGGTGCTTTGAATAATAATGCCAAATTGAAGCTGGAAAATTCTGCCTGGCAGGTGTTTGGCGATCCTACTGAGGCGGCTTTGCTTGTGAGCGCAAGGAAAGCCAAATTTGATATTGAGCCGCTTCATGATGAGTGTCCGCGTGTTGGTGAGATCGAGTTTACCAGTGAGCGCAAGCGTATGACTACTTTGCACGTTGTCAAAAAGGTCAGGACTGCTTTCACGAAAGGCGCTCCTGAGGTTGTTCTCGGTTTGTGCTCGAAGATTCTTGTTAATGGTCGTGTTGAGCGTTTGAATAAGGCAGAGAGGGATAAGATTCTTGTCCAGAATGAAACCTTTGCCAAGAGCGCTTTGCGTGTTTTGGGTTTTGCTTACAAGGAATTGTCAGGCATTGATGCGAAGAGCGATCCTGAGAAGGATATGGTTTTTGTTGGCTTGCAGGCAATGTTTGATCCTCCAAGACGGGAAGTGAAGGATGCTGTTGAGAAGTG
>CAYUHB010000129.1:0-2793 GCA_964444355.1 uncultured Methanosarcinales archaeon | reverse complement strand
CACATTACTACTGCTCAGGCTGTTGCGAAAGAGCTTGGCATTGAAGGCAGGGCGATTACCGGTCTTGAGCTTGACCAGATTGAAAATCTTGCTTCTGAAGTCGATGACATCGCGGTTTATGCTCGTGTTAATCCTCAGCACAAATTGAAGATTATTGAGGCTTTGAAAGCAAAGGGGCATATTGTTGCTATGACTGGTGATGGTGTTAATGATGCTCCTGCTTTGAAAAAAGCGGATTTGGGCATTGCTATGGGCATCACCGGCACTGATGTTGCCAAAGAAGCCAGCGCGATGATTCTTGCTGATGATAATTTTGCCACTATTGTTCGCGCTGTTGAGGAGGGCAGAAGGATTTACGATAATATTCAGAAGTATCTTGCTTATTTGCTGTCTGGCAACATCGGTGAGGTGCTTGTCATCTTGAGCTCTATTTTGCTTGGTTTGCCTTTGCCTTTGATTGCAATTCAGATTTTGTGGATTAATCTTGTTACTGATGGCTTGCCTGCTTTGGCTTTGGGTGTTGACCCTGTTGAGCCCGGTGTTATGAATCGTCCTCCTAGAAAGCCTGAGGAGAGCATATTCAGGGGTATTGAGCCTTATGTTTACATTTACCCGTTGATTTTGACGATTGCTACTGTTTGGCTGTTTGATTATTTCCATGCTGCGAATTTGGCTAAGGCTCAGACTGTCGCGTTTACTTCGATTGTTATGTTTGAATTGTTCCAGGCGATTAGCTGCCGTTCTGTTAGAAAGCCTGTGTTTGTTGTTGGCGTGTTTGCGAATAAGTGGTTGTGGGTCGCTGTATTATCTTCTCTTGTTTTGCACTTGTGCATTATGTATGTGCCTTTCCTTCAGAACGTGTTTAGTATGGTTGGCTTGTCTGTTGCAGAGTGGGGTGTTATTGTTCTTGTGGCTTTATCCGGCTTTATCTATCTGGAGATTCACAAGTTTGTTGCTGGCAAATAAATTTAAAAAATTAGAAAAATTTATTTTCTTTTTCTGCCTGTTTCGTATGTTTCCAGTTCCTGGTATGTGTAGTCTCCTATGCTTGCGAGGCACATTACTAGTCCTGCTACGTTTATCAGCAGTCCGAACGAGAATGGCAGGAATGCTTTTGTTGTTGTGAACACCCATACAAGGTTTGCAAGGGATAACGCGAACAATACCAGCGTGAACGGGTATGCCCATTCTGCTTCTATCCATAGTCCGAATAATGCGCAGGCCATCAGTATTATTCCTATCAGGATTATGACCAGCTGTATTGCGTATCCTGCGTGCATGCGAGATTCCAGTAGCAGTGATGTAAATAGGCTCAGTCCGAGCAGTAGTACTGTTACAATCATTTTTATGTCATTTAGTTTCATTTATGCCCCTCCTCCTTTGGTATTCTCTCCAGATGTTTGCTTCTTAATATATTTTTCTATTGTGGAGGAGTAACAAGCAGGTGGTGAATTTGGCGGAAAAGTTTATTAAATAAAGCGGTGTTTTTCTGCTTCAGAGGTGATGTTGATGGCAAAAGAGCATTATGGTATTCTTGTTATATTGGGAATAGTTGTTGTCATTGCTGTTTTATTCATGTACTATTCTGGTGGTCCTGTTGGTGAGGCTACGAGGAGCAAAGTCACTGAAAGCTTTGTTTGTATCTTTGAGAACTCCGAGATTCCTGAGACGTGTGGTTTAGAGGGACCCGGTTTAACGTGCACTAAAGTTGGAAGGTGTGAGATTCCGTGGCGTGATTATAAGGCCTCACGCACGCTTGTTTCCAGTTCCACGTGTGGAGGTCCTAAATATCCTGCTGCGCTTGGAGATGGAAATAGAAAAGAATTCCGTTTCAATTGCGCAAAGCCAACGAAACCTAAAGAATATGGCGTGGGTGACAAGTTCAGGATTACTCCTAACAAGGCGCAAGACGTTCTTTTCAAGGATGCAAGAAAACCTGTGAAGCTCTTGTTTAAATCTCCTGACAGCGTGTTTTTTGTTGGTGAATACTCTCCAGGATATGTGTGGGGTAGTTATGTTGTGCATATCCCTGTTGATAATGTATTGGTTGTTATACGTATGGTGGGAGGCGGTC
The DNA here is from genome assembly GCA_964444355.1 of uncultured Methanosarcinales archaeon. Classification (GTDB taxonomy): domain Archaea; phylum Nanobdellota; class Nanobdellia; order Woesearchaeales; family ARS49; genus CABMGU01. The sequence goes on along the minus strand of CAYUHB010000129.1, from coordinate 719 downwards.
CGGATTATGTTGAGTTTCAGGTTGAATCTATTGGAAAGCCTTCAAAAAGGTACGCTTGGCCTTCGCTGCTTGGAAATCCTGCCGCGTTTGTTAATATAACCAAATGCAGGCCATGGCCTGATGCCGTCAAGATCCCAACGGGGTCAATTGTGGCTCTTGATAGCGACAGCTTGTGTTTTGTCTGGGGTATGTTTGATACTGAAGGATATGAAATCAGGGCTGTTAATCCTGGAGAAACTGCCAAGTTTATTGCTAGAACAAACGAGAGTAAGTTTAAGGTGTTTGAGTGGAAAGAGTATGATAAAGGAGAGATTTTGACGGTTACTGGATTGCCGGCTGCTGCTAATAACAACGCTAACAGCTCTTAGCTAAATGGTGGCTGATATATGAAAAAGCTTGAAGCGGTTGTTTTGATTTTGGTTCTTGCTGCTGCGCTTTTGGGCATGTATTTTGCTTTTAAGGATTATGGCCAGGCAATCAAGCACGTTGATTTGCAGGTTTTCATTTCTGATGGCGTTCTTGATACTGAAACTTTTTCTTCAGATGCTCTTGGCACGCTTTCCATAACTGATGAGGACAGCAATAATTATGAGGTTGAAATCAGGAGAGATGGCAAGGTTAAGTGGAGAAGGAATGTTCATCCTGGCAAAATCGAATATTTTGATTATAGTAGAGGCGATTACGAGCTTGCTATCTTGAGAAAGCATTAAATATTTCTT
>CAYUHB010000128.1:0-3418 GCA_964444355.1 uncultured Methanosarcinales archaeon | reverse complement strand
CAACCATCGGTATCAAACAAGCCTCGAATGCAACACATTAAAAGAGTCTCATTCGCGAATATCCAGTCGGGAATAATAACTTTCGATTTAATTTTATCACCAACTTTAAGACCTTTTTCCAATAGATGGGCTGCCAGATGCACTGACATATTTCTCAATAGACGCTCGCATTTTATTTCTGTAATATAAAATCGATAGGGGCAAAAATATTTTTCCATCAATTCTTTGACATAGTTGAGATATTGTATTTCGAGCTTATTGAATGCGATATGTGTTTGATATTTTTTGTGCTTATCCAAATGAATTCCACCATCGCCCAACAGAATACCAATAATCTCCGCCAAATTGTATTTGTTATGTGCTCGAGAATCAAAAAAGAGTTTTTGTACTGAAGATCTTCTAATAGTCAATATGTGCTCTAAAAGAATTACTTGCTCTTAAAGCCTTACGCGCACACTTGTCCAGTGTCCAGTGGAAAAGTTTACGGATTTATATAGGAAATATACTATAGAAATCCTTATTAACCACCCCAATAGCTGTTTTCTCGACGGTGGTGAAGACAATGAACGGAGAAAAAACAATAATAAACACAATATTCGGACCATATTCAGTATATGCAGGCAAGGTCTATAGAGGAGCAAATGCCAACGGCGCACAAGTAGGAATAAGACTGATGGGCGCAATCGATGAAATACCCTACAGCGGACTAGTTGCGAAAACAGACGGAGAATTTTTAGTAGAAGACAACAGCACTGCAGCACAAATCCGCAATGCATTACAACCACTAGCAACAAACTATTATGCAGTTGTTGAAAATGACGACAAACTGATAATACTGCCAAGAACAATACAAGTCGAAAAAAGAAAAACAAAATCAGTCAGAGTGCAGGGAATTTCAATACACTCACAAAATGTGGATGACATCACCTAACTGTGTCTGAGACTTCCAAATAGTGCCAGCAGGCAGTTCCAGCAGAAACATAAAAGGCTTCTCAGGAGAATAACTGCTCCTAGGGGGCCACTCAGGCTGCATTTCAACAACCTCCCAGTTCTCGTCAAGAAAAACCAGGTCAATGTTATCAGGGCAGAACCAGGAATGCAGTTTCACAATCTGCTCCTTAGGAAAACGGAAAACCAAAGGAACAACCTCTTTTCGAAACATCATACCTTTTGTCTGCTGCCAAAAAGAAAGACACTCCTCAAAAGAATTTGCCAGTACGCTGTCCTTTGTCTTGTTGATAATCGGCATTATAGATACTTCACAATCTTATCCCTGCATAATTTCAAAAAATCAAGTCTTTTCGCAGCAGGACGCAAAACCCTTGCATTCCTGCCTTCCCTTGACTTGGCATAAAACTTCAACTTTTCGTCATAATCCTTAATCTGCGCGGAAAGAACACTCTTCAACTGAGCCCTTGTCTTAACATCATTCTGCGAAATCCAGCGCAAGAAAACAGTCCATTCAGGAGAATTCTTTACAAACTCAGGAACTTTAGCCTTCAAATCCTCTTTAACAGCCATAACAACAACCTCCATTCATCTTCTTAAAAACTTTTCCAATTTCTTCAAAGGCCAGGCATTAATGACATCCTTAACCTCTGCCCAGCCACGCCTTGCCTGAGCAACACCAAACTCCATAAAACGCAAATGCTCAACAGAATGACTATCGGTATCAATTGCAAGCTTACAACCAAATTCTAATGCTTTTCTAACGTGAACATCCTTCAAATCAAGACGGTCAGGATAACTGTTACAGTCCAAAGCAATTCCTCTTTCTTTAGCTGCCTCAGCCACCTTGTCAAAATCAAAATCATAAGGCTCACGACGGCCAATCAACCTGCCGGAAGGATGGGCAAAAATGTTCAGATAAGGATTGTCGAAAGCCTTCAAAATACGCTTAGTCATATCCTGACGGGAAGACTTAAAACGGGAATGAACAGAACCAACAACCAAATCAAGCTCTTTCAAATATTTGTTACTGTAGTCAAGAGAGCCATCTGCAAGAATGTCTACTTCCGAGCTCTTCAGAATGCGAATTCCGACCTTCTTCTGAACAACATCAAGCTCTTTCAAATACTGCAGCAATCTTTTCTCATCCATGCCATTAGCAATATGCTCGCTCTTGGAATGGTCAGTAAATGCCACGTATTTGTAACCCATTTTTTCAGCAGCACGAGCCATTTCCTCAACAGAATGATTGCCATCAGACCACCTGGTATGCACGTGCAAGTCACCCTTAACAGCACCGTAAGGAATCAAATCAGGCAATTTATTCTTCTGAGCAGCCTCAATCTCACCATGATTCTCGCGCAATTCAGGAGGAATAAAAGGCAAACCAAGCTTAGCGTAAATTTCTTTTTCAGACCTGCCGCAAACATACCTATCTTTCCTAAACAAGCCGTACTCAGACAGCTTGAAACCCCTCTTAATAGCAATCTGCCTGAGCGCAATATTATGATCCTTGCTTCCAGTAAAATACTGCAAAGCAGAACCAAAAGATTTCTCATCAAGAACACGAACATCAGACTGAACTCCTTCACTCAAGATTACAGTACTCTTCGTAGGACCTTTAGCGATAACAGCCTGCACTTCAGGCATTTTAGTGAAAAAGTCCATCACTTTCGCAGGTTTTTTGCTAATAACAAGAATATCAATATCGCCAACAGTCTCATTCATACGACGCAGACTGCCGGCAGGCTCTGCAACCTTAACACCATCAACTCTGGACAAACGCCCAGCAATCTCTCGGGCAACAGGCAGGGCAATACCCAACAAAGCACGCCCAGCACCCTTTTTGACAATATCCAAACCACGCAAAACATCCTGCTCGCTCTTAATACCGAAACCCGCAAGCCTCCTCAATTTACCAGCTTTAGCAGCACGCTCAAGCTGTTCAACACTCTTAATCTTCAACTCCTTATACAAACGCATAACCTTCTTAGGACCAAGACCAGGAACGTGCATCATCTCCTCAACACCAGCAGGAACCTTCTTCACAATCTGCAAAAACTCCTTCATCCTGCCAGTCTTCAAAAACTCCTCAATCTTGCCAGCAAGACTCTGACCGACACCAGGAATATCCATCAAAGCCTTAACACCGCCCACAGCAAAGATTTCTTCAACAGGCTCGCTCAACGCCTCCAAAGCACGAGCAGCCTTCCTGTAAGCACTAGGCTTCCAGTCCACGCCCTGCATCTCCAGGACGTCAGCCATCTCGAAAAACATTTCAGCAATCTCACGATTTTTGTTCACAAACTTTCAGAAAGTTTGATCAAAGGCGCTCCTCGTATCGCTTCGAGAAGCATTCTGATAAATCCCTAACGGGATGTTTAATACTCTTCTCTCAGCTCACGATGTCGCGCAAACCAGGTCTAGCCCTTTGCGCGCAAAAATGCCTCTGCTTTCTGAATCACCTCCT
>CAYUHB010000127.1:0-3437 GCA_964444355.1 uncultured Methanosarcinales archaeon | reverse complement strand
TGGATTCAAGGTCCTTATTCTGATGCTTTGAACAGCGATGCAACCTTCTACCAACAGCCAGAGCGCACCCTAATGCCAAACCCAAATATGCCGTAACAGGAGCTACGATCACCGAAGCAACGACAGAAGAAGCAGCAATGTACCCCGCAGAGAGATATGGATGTTCAGAGAAATTGCTAAAACCAATAATCATAGTCATCAAAAACAAGGAGATAGCAGAAAGCTATCAAAACCATTTTGAAGTATTATGGAAAATTGCAAAAATATGAAGCTGGCGCATATAGAAAAAAATCGAACCAGAGTTTAAATAATTTTTCATCGACGATAATCTTAAATCTGTTTCACTAAAAAGTAGAACAAACATAGTGAAAAAATATTGGGCAGAATATATGTTAAAGAGCGATAATGTTTAAATACTATTTCAAGTTGTAGTATGTTGCTCCGACGATGACCACAACCTGTTGTGGTTTTTAGTCATTCGCCAAGAACAGTTGTTCTTGGCGCTCGGAATTCTAAGAATTCCGTTGTTTGAGTGAATTACCAAAAAAAGACGTGATACGATGAAATGCCCATTTTGCCAGCACACTGACAACAAAGTGCTTGACAGCAGACTAACACCTGATTCTGACAGCATTAGAAGAAGAAGAGAATGCGCAAAATGCACAAAAAGATTCACAACATACGAACGCGCAGAAATGTTTGACATAAGCGTAGTCAAAAGAGACGGAAGAAGAGAACCATTCTCAAGAGAAAAAATCCTCAAAGGAGTAATGAGAGCCTGCGAAAAAAGACCGGTCAAAAGAGAAGACATGGAAAGAATAGTAACAACAGTAGAAGCAGTGCTGAGACAGTCAGACAAAGACGAGATAAGCAGCAGAAAAATAGGAGAACTCATAATGCAGGAACTCGCAAAACTCGACGATGTAGCATACGTCAGATTCGCAAGCGTCTACAAAAAATTCAAAGACGCAAGCCAGTTCGTAGAAGCAATAAAATCACTAAAAGACTTGGAGGCAGAATAATGACGCCAGCAGAAAACACCGCACAAGAACTAAAACTCTGGGATAAACCGCCATTCGGAAACATCCTACTGACAGAAAACCAGAGAAAAGTCATCATAGACAAATACCTAAGAGACGACCCGAGCGTGGAACACTGGCTATGGAACGTGGCAAAAAACATAGCACTATCAGAACTGCTCTACAACCCGGAAATACCAAGAGACCAGGTATTTTCAGGAGTAAGATACAGCCAGGAATGGATGGACACAGGAAACGGAGAAACAACAGAGCTTCTATCATTACACGTAGGAGCAAAAGGATACAGCGACCAGGACCAAAACCACAGAAAATTCATACAAAACCTGTACAAACTCCTTGACACAAACCCACAAGCACAAGAAACAGTCCTCAAAACGGCAACGCAATACTATGACATGCTGGCGAATTTTGATTTCGTGCCAAACTCGCCCACACTCATGAATGCCGGCAGGGAACTCCAACAACTATCAGCATGCTACGTACTGCCGATAGAAGACAGCATAGAAGCATGGGGAGAGCTCGTCAAACAAACAATGATAATACACAAAACAGGAGGAGGAACAGGATTCTCAGGATGCAGAGTAAGACCAAGAGGAGACCGAGTAAAAAGCACAAAAGGAATAGCGTCCGGAGCACTATCACCCCTTAGCATAATCAACCACGCAACAAACGAAGTCAAACAAGGAGGAACAAGAAGAGGAGCAAACATGGGAATACTCCCATACTGGCACCCTGACGTGTTTGAATTCATCAAATTCAAAACAGAAGACGGAAAACTGGAAAACTTCAACATAACAGTGGCAGTAGACCAAAAATTCATGGAAGCAGTCAAGAACAACCAGGAAGTAGAACTCCTGAATCCAAGAACAAAAGAAATAGCAGGAAAAACAAACGCGAAAGAAATGTTTGACATGATATGCGAGAACGCCTGGAAAACAGGAGACCCAGGAATGATATGGCTGGACGCGATAAACAACAGCTTCTCAAACCCAACACCAAAACTAGGACAGGTGGAAAGCACAAACCCCTGCGGAGAACAGCCATTACTGCCATACGAAGCCTGCAATCTCGGAAGCATCAACCTAAGCAAGTTCGTAGTCATGGGAAAAATCGATTACGCAAGACTGGGAGAAATAGTAAAACTCGCAACCAAGTTTTTGGACAGCGTCATAGACGTAAACAACTTCCCAATACCGGAAATCGAAAAACTCGCAAAAGGAAACAGAAGAATCGGACTCGGAATCATGGGCTGGGCAGAAACACTCGCACTGCTAAACACTCCATACGACAGCCAGGAAGCACTGCAAAAATCAGAAGAAGTAATGTCATTCATAAACAGCAAAAGCCTTGAAGCAAGCGAAGAACTAACAGCAAAAAGAGGGGTATTCCCCAACTATAAAGACAGCATATACGATGCAAACGGACAATACTACAGGGAATGGGCAAAAGGAAGACCAAGAAATTCAACAAGAACAACAATAGCACCAACAGGAACAATCGCAATCTGCGCAGGACTGCAGGGAGGAGGAATCGAGCCCTTCTTCGGAATAGCGTACACGCGATACAACGCAAAAGCGCTTGACATGATAAAACAAGGCAAAGAGCCGGAAGACAAAGACGTCTTCCACGAAGTCAACCCCATATTCATGGCAGTCGCGCAGGCAAACAAATACTTCGGAATGAAGCCGGAAGAACTGTGGAAGAAAATAGAAGGAAACCACAACTCAGCCAGAGGCATCAAAGAAATACCAGAAACCATACAAAGAGTATTCGGAAGCGCACACGACATTCCAGTAGAATACCACGTAAAACACCAGGCAGCATTCCAAAAACACACTGACAACGGAGTCTCAAAGACCATCAACCTTCCAAACAGCGCAAGCATAGAAGACATCAAGAAAACATACTTCATGGCCTGGGAACTCGGCTGCAAAGGAATAACAGTCTACAGAGACGGATGCAAAAAACACCAAGTCCTCAACATGAAAAAGAAAGAAGAAGAAAAAATACTCAAAATAGACCCGACAGAAGGCATAGACTCAGTATACTACCAATTCGAGACCGGATACGGACCAGTACACGTACACATCGACCACCAGGAAGGCAGAGTGCTGAAAGTATTCACAAACATCGCGCCAATCGGAACAGAAATCTCAGGACTAACAACAGTAATGGGAATACTCATCAGCAAATACCTTGAATTAGGCGGAGACATCAACTCGCTCAGAAAGCACCTGAACAGCATCAAAAGCGACAAAGCATTCGGCTTCGGACCAAAACGAATAGAAAGCATACCGCACGCAGTCTCAACTGCACTCGGCAAATTCATGTCACAAATGGGCAACCTGCCAGGACAGCAATTGCTAACACCGCACGTGGAAAACACAGAAATCAAAA
>CAYUHB010000126.1:0-3454 GCA_964444355.1 uncultured Methanosarcinales archaeon | reverse complement strand
GCCAGAATGCTGTCAGTCCGAGGCAGTATGTCAGTCCGAAGTATATGAAGAACGCGGATACGATTGATGTGAGGAATGCTATTGTGTTGAATGCTGTTGTTGTTCTTAGTCCGAAGAATACGAAGCCTATCAGGAATACTGGTATCATCTGCCATAGCATGTTCATCAGGTTTATTCCTATCTCGAATGACATGTACCAGGTTATGAATGAGATCGGCTTTAGCAGTCCTGTTATCATTCTTCCCCAGATGAGGTCGTTTTCCATCCATTTGTCGACTTCTGACCAGGTGACGAATCCTACTATCATGCTTAGGATGTAGTAGTTTACCATTTCTGGGAAAGCGAATCCTCCTACGGTTGCTGTTCCCATGAATGCGTAGATTGATTTCCATAGAAAGTAGTAGATTATTAGGGATATGGGCGTGCTTAGCATCATGACGATGCCTTCAAATCTGTACGCGCTCCATACTTTTATGCCTGCTTTGGCAAATGCCCAGTTGCCTTGTAGGTTCATGGTATTTCCTCGTTTGTTGCCGCCGCTGATATTGCTTGCATCGCACGGTCCTGTGGACTGAATTTTTTCTCCCCTTGCAGATGCGGGGAGGAAAAATTCACCCAAGCAAGCTTGGGCGGGCGATGCAACAGTTAATGCGGAGCGATGCTCGTTACTCCTTGTAGATTTTCTTGATGATTTCTTCTATTGGAGGGTCTGTGACTGTGATGTCTGCTACGTCAAAGTTTTGGAGCAGGTAATTGATTAGCTGTTGTACTGGTTTTTTGCTGGTGTCAAGTTCGAGTTTCAGCAGGTATCCTTGTTTTTCGAGGACTTTGCATCCTTTGAATTTGAACGGGCCGACTTTTCCTGATAGTTTTACTTCTATGTGTTTGTCTGTGAGATATTTTTTCTTGATGTCTTCGAGCGGTCCGTCATAGATTATTTGTCCGTGGTTGATGATTATGATTCTTTTGCAGAGTTTTTCTATGTCCTGCATGTCGTGTGTTGTGACGATGAATGTTGTTTTGTATTTCCTGTTGACTTTGAGTACGAAGTCTCTGAACTTGTCTTTCGCGATTACGTCGAGCCCTATTGTCGGCTCGTCGAGGAATACGAGTGGCGGGTTGTGTAGTAGTGCGTTGATTATTTCGCATCTCATTCTTTCTCCTAGTGATAGTTCTCTGACTGGTGATTTGATGACTTCTTCTACTTCAAGGAGTGCAATCATTTCTTTGAGTCTTTGTGTGAATTCTGAGTCCGGCGTTCCGTAGATGTCTTTGTTCATGTAGAATGAGTCTATTGGCGGCAGGTCCCATATCATTTGGGTTTTCTGTCCGAATACTACTCCTATGTGGGCTACGTATTTTATCCTGTTTTCCCAGGGTGTCATTCCTATGATGTTTGCTTCTCCGCTGTCCGGCCATAGGAGTCCTGATAGAATTTTTACTAGTGTTGATTTTCCTGCGCCGTTTGGTCCTATTAAGCCGACTATTTCTCCTTTTTCTATGTCAAGGCTTGCGTTTTTGAGTGCTTCTTTTATGGTGTATTTTCTGCTGAAGAGCGATTTGATTGCTTCAAGGACTCCGTGTTCTCTTTTGTATACTTTGAAAGTTTTGCGCAGGTCTTTGACGTGTATTATCGGCATTGCTTCACCCTTTTTGGTATGAGCCTGTTTGGAACTACTTAAATTTTGCTGAAAACCGCAAATATTATATTCAAGCGGCAAATTCAGTACTCTTGGGTGGTCAGTATGAAAGAAATGCATTATGGTTTTTTCAGGAAATGGAAGGATCTCTTTGTGCATCCGTCAGAGATGTTTGAGTCATTGCTTTTGGAGCCGGTTGAAAGGACTGCGACGATTATTGTTCCTCAGCTTTTGATTTTGTTCGTGCTTAATTACTTTGTATACGCGATTGGGGATTATACTGCGTTTGCTAACCTTCTTCCTACGTATTTTCAGAATCTCGGGTTTTCCTTTATTTTGATAGTGGTGGCTTCGTATTTCTTCTTTATGCACGGTTTTATGAGATTGCTTGGCGGTTCTGGTTCAATTGCTGATACTTTTACAGCTTATGGCTATGGTGTTTTGTTTGTTTCTTACACCCAGATTGTTTGCCTGGTTTTTGCTGTGATTTTGGGATTTATTTATCCCTTGCTTGCCTTGATTCCAATAGTGGCGATGTGTGTGCTTAACATTTGGGCTCTGATAAGCTTGATAATCGGGTTTATGGTCACGCACAACATCGGCGCCTTGAGGGTTATCTTTGCGATAATTCTTACGAGCATAGCTGTCATGTTCGTTTACATGATGACTTCAGGCATGCTGCTCGATATTTTTCATTCTTTTTAATTTTTATATTTTAGAACGTCGTGGAATTTCAGGTCTTTGGCAGTGTGGATGATTCTGGGAGGTATTACTGCTATTGGTCTTCCGTTTAATGGCGGCGTGAGGAGTTTATAGTATTTGCTGTGCGTGTAAGGAAATTTTTCGTAAATCTTGCAGGTTAGAAGCGTAATGCATCTTGCGCCGAATATTGCTCCTTTAACATTGGGCTGGTGTCCTCTTATCAAAATATTTGATTTGAGTATTTTCATTTTTTCTTCGAAGAAGTCTTGTCCGTATGTGAACGTGTTTGGCACTCCTCTGTCTGCTATGGCTAGTAATGCTGTTTTTCTTGGCAGGCAGTCGTTCCATACTATTTGGTCTACGAACTTGTTTTCCTCGCTTTGTGTTGTTTTTGGCAGGTTTTTCATTTCTTCGTAAGATGAAATGTCCGGGAGTCCTCCGTGGAGCATTAATACGCCTGTTGTTGTGCGTAAAGCTATGGGCATTTCGTCAAACACTCCGTTGAATTTGTTCCATGTTTCTTCGTCATATGAGGCAAAAACGTCTTCTCTGAATCCGTAGCTTCCGTTTACTTCTGCGAATTCGTGGTTGCCTCTTAACAAAAACACTCTGTCCGGGCATCTTTGTTTCCATTTTAACAATTTGAGTATTGTCTGGATTCCGTCTCCTTCTTTCATTTGCCTGTCGATGTAGTCTCCCAGAAATACAAAAATCGAGTCTCTGCAGAAGAAGATAAATTTGCTCACCAAGTTTGCTGCTTCAAAGTCAGAGTGCAGGTCTCCTACGACTATTATCTCTTTGTCTCCTGGATCCAATTCTATGAATGCCGGCTCTTTTTCAAAGAGTTTTTTTGCGTTTTGCAGGTTTTTTAGTGTTTCAGGCATATTTGAACTCCTTTTTGCCGTTCCAGGTCAATATTCCCATCGAGGAATGGATTCTTTGGTCAAAGCTGTATAATTTGTTTAAATGGTAAATTTTTGTTGGTAGAAAAGAATTTTTTGCATCTGTTTTGTAGTGTGCGAAAAATGCGAATGCTGGCTTGCGTGATTTTAGGATGTTTGTTATTTCCTGTGAGCCTTTTCCTTTTTCGCATATGTCTTTTGGTCCGTCGT
>CAYUHB010000125.1:0-3457 GCA_964444355.1 uncultured Methanosarcinales archaeon | reverse complement strand
AATAAACAAATATGTCCTCAAAAAACATATGAGTCCTTCCAATTTCTTTTCCGACTAACAAATTATTCTGCATAATATTATGAACTTCAGGAGTCAAACTCGAAAAGACAAGCAGAATAGTGCCATCAGGCTTCAAATAATTGTTAACCTGATTCAGGAAGCGCTCAATAGTCTCGTGACCTCTCCTGCCGCCTTCTACTGTAATATCACGGACTTTGTGGTCCTGCGGAAGATAAGGCGGATTAAAGATGATAGTGTCAAAGTAATGCAGGAATTTCTTTGATTTGAAGCGAGAGAACAAGTCGCCTACGAACCAAATGATTTTTTTATGACGGCCGTGGTCGGCAGCCTTTCTCGCATAAGCAACAGCTTTCCTGTCGATATCAACAGCAAATATTTTTGTTGTTTTCGCGCTATGCGCTGCTTCTCTTGCCTGAATACCAGAACCAGTACCCATATCAAGAACAACACCCCTAGCATAATGCTTAACAAACTCTTTCAACAAAAAACTGTCCTCCTGAGGCTCGTAGACCATAACAAGTCACTACACATAAATATATAAAAGAGTTTGCAATTACAAACCAGCATGAAAACAGATTTGGTGGTATCTGCATATATCTTCAATCAGGACAAAGTACTGCTAATCCACCACAAAAAACTCAATCTCTGGCTGCCGGTGGGCGGGCACATAGACAAAGACGAAACACCAGACGAAGCAATAATCAGAGAAATAAAAGAAGAAACAGGATTAGACGCTGAATTAGTCCACAAGTGCAATGCTCCATTAGCAGGAAGCACCAAAAAAAATCTTGCACTGCCATTTCATACAAATGTTCATTCTGTCGGCGACCACGACCACTGCTGTTTATACTACATATGCAAACTGCTAAGCGACAAAGTCACAATAAAAAAAGACGAGCTCAACAGCGCAGAATGGTTCACAAAAGAAGACTTAAAACAAGAAAGAGTGCCAGAAGACGTCAGATACATAGCACTACGAGCGTTTGAAAAATATGAAAACAGATGAACAAGGACCGTACATAGAACTTGCAGACTTTCTCAAAGTAATTAATTTGGCGACAACAGGCGGACAGGCAAAACTATTGATAAGAGGCGGAGAAGTGAAAGTCAACAATGAAATGGAAAAACGAGTACGACGGAAGCTACGAAACAATTATGTCGTAAGCTGCAAAAATAACGAATATAAAGTTGATTTAAGCAAACTCTCTTAGCAAATCCGTAAACTTTCCGGTTTTCTCGACGATACAAATATAAATAAGTTCAGCTTTACTGTTTCTATGAAACCAAAAAGAGAATGGACGTACAAGGAATGGCACGTTCCCAAAAATCTCGATAATCCGTTTGCAGCGAAAAAACCGCTCACAAAAGAACAACTGGCATTCTTCAAACAAATTGAACATATGCTAAAAGAGGCAAAATGGAAGAACAAGAAAAATCACAGTTCGTATTGTCCATAAATGAATTAGAGGACGAAGAGGGAAAACCATCATATTATGCTGCAGAAATGAATAGTGGAATTCCTCTTGAACAAGTCATAACAATAACGCGAATGTGGTTAAAAAAGACGGAAAAACTATATTTTGAAAAGTTTCACGACCATTTCTAACTACTTTAACACGCCAGTACACTTCATCTCCTTATGATTGCAAACCTCGCACTCCCAAGTAACATACTTAGAATTACCGCTGATAGTAGCGAATGACTTATTCATCGGACTTTTGCACTTCGGACACAATACATCCATGTTTCCACCTCTCTTGCTCTACTGCTTCACAATACTCTTTCACCCTTGCTACAATAACAGGTAAATAAAACTTTTCAATTTTCTCAGCAAACAACTCCTGCAAAGGAGCATCCTCAGCAATACGATAACCATTGCCGAGCTTTTCAACAATAAAAGCATCCTTCAAACGCTTAACCTGACGCCTGATATTGGAAGAAGCAATGCCGTTCATAGACAAATTATGAGTCTTCCTGGACACTTTAACATACCTTTCAATATCTAACAATGAAATAGGCTCAGGAGCCTTCAAAACCGACATAAACACGTCCACAACAGCATCACGACCATCAGCGGGCTGAAGCAAACCAATACTCAGACAAAGCTTCTTAATCAAATCCCTGCCAGACAAACGATATGGCTTCTCGTACTTACGCAAAGTCAACTCTGCCAAAGGCTTTTCTTTATGATTCATACGGAATGCACGCGAACTGCATTGCCAAATACTCAGGCAACCCCTTTTTGAAATAATTATTGAAAAACGCATAACTAATACCGTCAAAAGAAACATCCTTCAAACGGCGCATGTACTTGCAGTAAACGTAATCATCAACAACCTTGTACAAAGTATCAGTGTACGCAGAAGTAAACTCGCTGTCCTCTCCTGTAAAAATCAGTTTAGCATCATAAGGAGGATAATCAGGACCATAACTAAGCGTCAGACCAATGCCAAAAGTCTTGCCTGAAAGAGAAATAACCTTGTTATCACGCCAGTAACCAATAATGAACTTGGTATCATCAGCATCAAAATTGCGGATTCTCTGCTTATCATCATAAAAAACATTAATCGCAGGACCGCGGGTAATACGCTTGATAAAATCCTTGTCATCATAATCAAAAACAGTCTCGCCAGCAACACCACGCTTCACGCCATGCAAACGGTTCAAGCTGTCATACTGCATGTAAAGCGTTTCCTGAAAACCTTTAACTTCGATCAACCTGCCCCTGTCATCATACTTGAAAAACAACTTATTAGGACCAGACTCGATTTCAAAAAGTTTGTCCTGCACGTACAAAAACTCATAATTCTGCGGACCAGAAATAGCTCTCAGCTTACCATTCTCATAACTATACTGCCACAAAGCACCAGTTTTCTCAACACGCAAAAGACGATTGTCCTCACTTAGACCATAAACAAATGTGCCAAGACTTCCGGACTGCTTCACAGTACGCGTCACAGGGTCTTCAAGAAGCTTTTGAGGAGCAACAGGCTCTGGAGCAACAACTTGCTGAGGAACGACAGGCTGGACAGGCTCTTTATGCTCAACAGGAGCGGAACTGCAAGCGACCAGCAATAACAGCAAAAATACAACTGTTTTCATGTCAGCTGAACAACGCCACAAACCAAGCCCACAACCCTGAGAAGAATCCAGGCCCTTCAGGAGCTTTAGTGACGTTTTCAGGAACAGTAACATTAACAACTTCTACTGTGACATTTTGAGTAATGTTTGCAGTAACGTTCTCAGTCACATTCTGAACAACTTTCTCAACAGGCTTTTCCTCAACACCAAGCAATTCAGGAGGAACACACCTGCACTTATCATTGCAAATGCCAGTATCCTGCGTGCTCCTCATGCACAAAGTATTAGGAGGGTCACAATCCTCATCACGCTCAACCTTCTTATCAGCGCAAACAGAAGAGGGAGAAGACAAATT
>CAYUHB010000124.1:0-3459 GCA_964444355.1 uncultured Methanosarcinales archaeon | reverse complement strand
TGATTGCAAATTGAATTTTGATAATCGTGATTGGGGTCGTAATTACGCGTTTTCTTTTGAGGGTAAGGCTTTGCTGGTTCATTTTGAGAAGATTAATGATGCTCGCGAGCCTGTTGGTCAGGAGTATGATTTCTGGCTTGCCCTTTATGGTTGTGAGTTTGAGAAGATTGACAAGTTGGAGAAGCAGGATTATTCTTTTGATGAATTGAGGAACAGTCCTCCTTTTTCGCGCTGGGTGTTGAGGGGTTGCCGTGCTTCTGGAAGTTTTGTTGTTGCTTTTTCTCATTCTAAGGATGAGGCTTTGAAGCTTGCGAAGTCTTCCTGGAAGAACAGGCAGGTGCTTGCAAAAGAGGCTGAGAATTTTGCTTCGAACAGTATTTCTGCAGGTCACGTTAAGGTTGGCGATTTCCGTTCTGCGTATGAGTGCGCCCAGTATTCTCTTCTCTGCCTGCGTTCAAATAATGGTTTGTATGCTGGCTTGCCGTGGTTTCATCAGAGATGGGCGCGTGATGAGCTTGTTTGCGTGAAGGCTTTGCTGCATTCCGGTCAGGAAAGTCTTGCAAAGGCTGTTTTGTTTGACTGGCTTGACAAGCTGCATAATTGCAAACTGCCTGGTGCTTTGGGCGAGAATATTGCTGATTGCTGGCTGTTTTTGCGTTTTGAGGATTATCTTCCTGAGCTGACCAAAAAAGAGAAGGAGTATTTGCTGGAAAAGCTTTCTGTTTTCCTGCAGGGTGTTGGGAATAATTTGCAGGATGGCCTTGTTGTTAATGGCGAAAAAGAGACTTGGATGGACAGCATTAACCGTTCTGGCGCCCGTATTGAGATTCAATGTCTTATCTTGGCTGCCTGCCGTTTGTCCCGTTTGCTTGGCAAAGAGGTTGCTCTTGAGGAGAGGTTGAAGTCTGCTGTCAAAAAAGCGTTTTGGAATGGCAAGTCTTTGTTTGACGGTTCTGAGGACAAGACTGTGCGTCCTAATGTTTTCATTGCTGCTTATGCTTATCCTGAATTGTTGTCGAAGAAGGATTGGATTTCTTGTTTTGATTTTGTTCTGCCTAAGTTGTGGCTTGATTGGGGCGGTTTGTCAACTGTTGACAAGAGCAACAGTTCTTTTGTCAAGAATCATACTGGCGAGAATCCGAGGAGTTATCATTCTGGCGACAGCTGGTTCTGGATTAACAATCTTGCTGGTGTTGTGTTGTTTGCTTTTGATAAGAGGAAATTCAAGAATCACATTCAGCATATTTTGAAAGCCAGCACTAAGGAGATTCTTGGCAATGGCATTATTGGTCATCATGCTGAGCTTAGCAGTGCTTCGAAGCTTCAGTCTGAAGGCTGTCTTGTTCAGGCTTGGAGTTCTGCGATGTATATAGAGCTGATTGAGGAATTGTTTAGGTAGGTTCCTTCTAAAATCCAAATCTTAATAAAGAATTCTTGCCTTTTTTGCTGTATGGAAATCAGTCTTGATAAGGAGACCTTCAAAGCGTTGGCTAGTCAGACTCGTGTTGATGTTTTGAAACTGCTTGGTCAGCGTCGTTATATGCAGAGCGAGATTGCTTCTGTTCTGAATTTTTCTGTTCCGACTGTTAAAGAGCATTTGTCTGCTTTGGAGAAAGCTGGCTTGGTTGAAAGGCACGATGAAGGTCGCAAATGGAAATATTACTCTTTGACCAGGAAAGGTCATGGTGTTTTGCATCCTGAGGAATTGAAGATTTGGATTGTTCTTGGTTTGTTTTTGTTCAGCATTGTTGGAGGCATTTATACTTATTTGCGGACTTTTGCAGGAGTTGGCACTTTTGCTGCTGAGAAGGCAGTGCTGCGCGCGCCTGTTCCTGCAGCAGATATGGTTCAGACTATTGCAGGAAATGCTCCTTCGCCTATCAATTATTGGCCTTATGTGTTTGGCATTGCCGGTATTGTCTTTGCCGTCATACTAATATACTTGATAATTAAGTCATACCAGTACACGAGTATGTTAGGTAAAAGCCTTATTAAAAAATAAGGTATATATAAATGGGTGATTTACCGTAGAAAAGGTGATGTAAAATGAACAAAACGATGATTTTATTGGCGATTTTGTTGATAGCTTTGACGGCTTGTGAGACTAGGCTTGTTATGGAACAGCCTGGAGTTCAGCCTACGAACTCAATTTCCGTTCAGGGCTCAAGTGAGTTTGATGTTGCTCCTGATTTGGCTAAGGTTCGTTTCAGGATTGAGACTCAGAGCTTGACTGCGCAGGATGCCCAGTTGAGAAACCGTGAGATTGGCGCTAGTGTGAAGTCTGCTTTATTGCAGGCTGGCGTGCGTGAGAATGAGATTGAGACTGTTGACTATCGTATTGAGAAGGTTCAGGAATGGGATGCGAAATTTGAGAAGATGGTTGACAAGGGTTATAGGACGAGCAATGCTTTTGTTGTGACTACTAAGGATTTGCAGAAGGTTGGTCCTTTGCTTGATGTTGGTGTTCAGGCTGGCGCTAATAATGTTGAGAGCATCAGTTTTGAGTTGTCTGATAGCAAGCAGAAGGAAGTGAAGACTGAGGCTTTGCGCAAGGCTACTGTAAATGCCCGTGAGAAAGCTGATGCTTTGGCAGATGGTGCTGGTGTCAGGCTTGGCAAGGTTACTAGCTTGTCTGAGAGCAGTTATTATGTTGCGCCTATGGCCCGGTATGATATGATGGCTATGAAGGCAGAGATGGGCGGTGCTCCTTCGACTGAGGTTTCGCCTCAGAGCGTGCACGTTTCTGCTCAGGTGAGCGTGTCGTATGAGATTGGTTAAACTTTCTTTTTTTCTTATTTTTTTAGTTGCTTGTACTGTTGTTCCTCCTAAGACTGTTCATCCGATGATGGAGGATTCTTCTTTCTGTAATGTTGATGCTGATTGCACTTGCGGCGGCATTGACTCAAAAACTGATAATTGTTTTGTTGGCAACAAGTTGTATGCTTCCAAATATGTTGATTTTTCCAGGAGCTGTCCTGATTTCTGTACTGGTATTGCTGCTCATTTGGAGACAAAGTGTGTCAGTCATGTTTGTAAGAATGTGCCTCGTGAGGGCTGGAACAAGCCGGTTGCCTGCACAGAGGAAGCAAAGTTGTGTCCTGATGGCAGTGCTGTTGGCAGGACTGGTCCTAATTGCGAGTTTGCGCCGTGTCCTGGTGCAGGATGTTCAACTGATTCAGAATGCGTTCCTGCTGAATGCTGTCATGCAACTGCTTGTGTTTCAAAATCTCAGGCTCCTCAATGTGCTGATGTTATGTGCACGATGGAATGCCGTGGTGGCACTCTTGATTGCGGCGGCAGTTGTGGTTGTAAAGAAGGAAAGTGCAATGCTGTTCTTGCTTAGAACTTTTTAAATTTTGGTTTATATTTTGCAAATGCTTGCCTGAGTTCTTGCTCTCGTGTTCTAAAATAAGTTTTCCTACCGGTGTTGCGGAGCGATAGCGGAGCACACCGGTGGTG
>CAYUHB010000123.1:0-3461 GCA_964444355.1 uncultured Methanosarcinales archaeon | reverse complement strand
GGGTGTTCTCCCTGTTCCACCTTGCCTCCTGGTATGTGCCACTTTCCTCCAAGAGCGTGATTTTCTTTATTGATTCTCTTTTTACCTATGAGAATTTTATCGTTATCATTCACGACTCCAGCAACTGCTATTTTCACCATTTTTCAATATGTTGGAGATGCACTATTATATATTATTTCGGAAAAACCACTGGACATTTCCGTAAAGTTTTCATGACGATAAGCACTGGTCACTGGACAACCGCGCGTAGCGTTTTTAAAGCGGTTAAACTGATGGCTTTCTGGAGGTGCTGAATGGTATCTGACAAACATTTATATACGGTCCTGCCTTTAGAATTCGATATGAAGAGGACTTTTCATGTCGTAATAGAGCAGGACGAAGACGGGTATTTCGTAGGAGAAGTGCCAGAGCTTGAAGGTTGTTTTACTCAGGGGCGTACTTTGGATGAATTGATGAAAAACATTAAGGACGCAATTGAGTTGTGCCTTGAAGTTCAGAAAAAGGACAAAATTAAAGCAGAGTCGGAAAGCAAGTTTGTCGGCGTCCAACAGATAGAAGTTTGAAGCTGGTCATTCTTAATTCCAGGGAACTCTGTCATTTTCTTGAACGTGAAGGTTTTAACCCTATTCGTCAGAGTGGAAGTCATCGTTTTTATAGACATTTGGACGGTCGTACTACTGTTGTGCCGATACACGCAACTGACCTAGGAACGGGCATTATGTTGAGAATTTTGAGGCAAACTAAAATGAGTCGTGAGGACTTTTTAAGAAAATATTATAAACAGTAATACTGCTCGTTCTTCTTACGCGGCCGTACCGAAGTGGTCTAACGGACTGGATTTAGAGGATTAAAATCTAAGAACTCCAGTGGCTTAGTGCCTTCGCAGGTTCGAATCCTGTCGGCCGCATTAATGATTAAGCGTAAGCTTCATCCTGTCTTTGAAGGCATTAATCCTGAAGAATTGGAAGGTCCGATAGTTGAGTCTTCTTGGCGCAAGCCGTTGTTGCTGCTGATTGGCGTGTTGCTTGCTGTTTTAATTGTTTCATTAAGCTTTTCTGATTCATTGCAGGGCATCATTCACAGTAAAACTGCCAGGAACTACCAATTAACCTTTCCAACTGCAACCATTCTATTTGAAGGTGACACATTGGAATTGTTGCAGGACGAGTTTATCGCTCACGAGGATAGGGAAATCAAGGCTTGCTTGTTTGGCAGGCAGGAAGGCAGTGACTATATTATAAGCAATGTAGAGTTTCCAGAAGTCATTAGAGCCAACGTAATTCATGTTGTGAGTGTTCCTTGCCCTGTTAACACTCTTATAGACCTTCACGGTCATCCTATTAATAAGTGTCTTGCTAGCGAGCAGGATATTGAAACGTACAGTGAAATGAAGACGGAAAACCCTTCTTTGCGTATGATGATTATGTGTTCTAGTGATAGGTTTGCGATTGTTTAGCAGTACTGCTTCCTGCTTGTTTTATCGTCGATAAACAACGTGAAACAAGTACGTTTTGCCATCTTAAAAGTACGGCTTGTATGTGCGAAAAGTTTATAAACTCCCCTAAGTTTTGTAAGCTTCTAGCTAAGTAGTCGCATAAGTCACCTGTGACAGCTAGAAATCAAAAAAGAGGAAAATACACAATGGAAAATATAGTTTGTGCAAATCGCATTTACAAAAGTTTTAAATATGGTCTGCTAGTTTTTTCATCACAGTCTTTACATCACATAGTAAAGATAAACCCAAAAAACACGGAGGTGTTTAGATGAAAGCAATACAAGCGATAAAAAAGATGGTGGCTTTAGGTATGGGTTTGACAATGGTTGGAGCGACGATTTTTGGAGCTTCAGCAGCAAAGTTGTCTGACTACCCAGCGCCGTTTATCGTGAACGGAACGCCTGCCTCGAACCTGGCGATTATTGTCGGTGACGCAGCAGATGGTTCAGACGTGGTTGGTGCGATTGACATCATCCAGAGTTTGCAAACCAAAGCAGTTGTTAAGACTGCATCTGTTGGTGCGCCCTCGCAGCTCGTGGTTGAAGGCGATGCAGTGGAGATTGGTTCCACATCAGACCTGTTGGAAATCAACGAGCCGATTGGTAACGTGCGTGAGACCTTGACTGAGGTTGACTTGGACATGCTGAAAGGCGGTCAGATAGTCACTGATGAAGGCAGCACTGAATTCAACCAATACTTGAGGTTCCCCAACGATACTGGCTGGGTTGAATTTGATAAGGATGAGCGAGACCGTGTTGGTCACTATTTGTTTTACGGTGATAATGACATCATATTCCAGTGGGAATTGGAGTTTGAAGAAGGTCTTGAGTCAGTTGTTGAAATCAACGATTTGGATGATTTGGAAGACGAGGATATTACTATTCTCGGACAGCCTTTCGTCATTGTTGACACTGACTTGTCAGTTCTAAACTTTGGAGAAACATTACCGTGCAACGGTGCTAATCTTACGACCGCTGCTGTTTGCATACCGCGCTTGAGTTTTGACTTGATTGGCGGTGCAGTTTCTGCAGTTCTTGGAGAGAACGACAAGGAAACGTATGTTGTTGATGGCAAGGAGTATGAAGTGGAAGTGCTTGTCATTTCCGAAACTTCTGCTGAAGGCGAGGGTTCAGTTAAGTTCAGAATTAATGGAGAGATTACTGACGAATTGCTTGATGGAGAGACTGATGTCCTTGCAGATGGTACTCAGGTTGGTATCCGTGACATTATGGCAACTGGTAAAGACATCCAGAAGTCCGTTGTCCAGTTCTACCTTGGTGCTTACAAGGTTGAGTTGATGGACACTAACACGGTCGACCAGGCATTCACTCAATCGGGTGCTGAAGTGAACGAGGAGACTATTGAGGACTCTTTTGTCAGAATCCGTGGTCAGTTCATGAGGAACGCTCCACAGCTTGGTTTTTTGACTGGCTCTGAGTTTGAGATTCAGAACATCCAGTACAATTTGACTGCTGATGCAGTGCTTGGTGACATGTATATTCCGCCAGGAACTGGTGTTAGAGAGCAGTTGAACGAGCCGGAAGGCATGTTAACTCCAAATTGGGACATTCGCTATGAGGGCTTGATGGACACTGGTGTTACCTTGGTCAGGATTGATGCAGCTGGTAATGACGAGTATGATATGGAGTACACTAACCAGGAAGGTATCTTCTTTGACTTCCCGTTGGTCAGCAACGAGGCACTCAACAGTGCAGGAACGTTCAAGTATGGTGACAACGACGATGACTTGTGGTTCCAGGAGTTCTGTCTGCTCAACGTGACTTCTCCGGCCATATTTAATTGTACAGCGGCAGCGATATCATTTAACACTGCTGTTGGTTTGGATGCTGCTGAGGCCTACATCTCTGACGACGACTTCTTTGTTGTGAGCAATTGCAACGTTGCAACTCAGAAGAACACTTGTTTCTCGCACGTCTTGAGGTATGATAACATTGACGTGACGAAC
>CAYUHB010000122.1:978-3543 GCA_964444355.1 uncultured Methanosarcinales archaeon | reverse complement strand
GTTGGCTGTCCTTGTTCAAACCAGTATTTTCCTATTTGTTCGCATTTTAGGTGGTCTATCAGGAATCCTGTTGCTATTGTGCTTACCAGCCCGAATCCTGGGAATCCTTCAAGAATCGTTGATGCTTTCGGTCTTTTTGATAACTCTCCGAATATCTCCTCTTTTTGCATATCTGCTGAATATATTGCTTGTTTAAATAGGTTTGCAAAAATTATTTATAGACGTTTGTTATTCTTTGATGAAAAGGTGATAAGATGAAGATTGGTGTTTTTGCTTTGATTGCGTTGGTGTTTGTTGCTGTTCTTTGCATTGGTTTGCTTGGCGGCAGCTTGACTGGTCAGGCTGCTGGCAGTTTTATTCCTTTCACAAACAGCACTGTTTTGAGTGTTGTCGCTGCTGTGTTGTGTATTGGAGTATTGATTATTGCCGGTTTTAAACAAAATAAATAATAAAAAATTTATTTGAATTCTTTCTGTTCGAGCGCAGTCATTGTAGTGTTGTCGATTGTTGCATACAATGCTGGATTTTCCTTTTTCATTTCAAGGAATTTGGCGCGTTCGTACATGTTGTTTTTTCCGTTTAGCCACTTGTTGAACCTGTCGACAAGTCCTTCTTCCACTTTTACTTTTTCAGTTAGTGCGGCAAGGTTTTCTGCATCAACTTTTGGCGGAACTTTGCTTGTCAATTCCATGTATTCTTTCTTTCCTTGTTTGAATTTTGCTCGGATATGCCCTACGCATTCATCTGAATTGAGAGTTCCGTCTTTGTTAGCGTCCAGGCTTGCTGCAAACTGTATTCTTTGATACGGGTCGCTTCTTGATTCAAACTTGCATATTTGCTCGAATCTGTTGGCTCCGTTTTGGTCAAATCCATATTGTACGGGCACGTTAATTTCCTTGTACTTGCCTGGCGTTGGGTTTGGCGCTGCTGGCGGTGCTTTTGGCAGTGTAGGAAGCTGCGGTGCACTTGGTTGTTCCTTTGCGGTTCTGAGATCTTGCATGTACGCAATCCTTTCCTTTTGCGCCATTTTTTGGACCTTAAGTCGCAATAGGCTGCCTATAGTTCTCTGTTGTTCAGGTGCCAAAGGTATTGGCTGAGCGTATTCAACAGTTGTTCCTTCTTTTGCAAGCCTGTCATATTCCTTCATTATATCCTGTGTTGTTACTGTGCCGTCTTTGTCAGAATCTATTCTTTCTGCAAGGCATATTTTTTCGAAGTCATCAGGTGCTTTTCCGTTCTTTTCTTCTATCAGTTTGCACAGGCTTTCGAATGCTTGTTTGTTTGATACCTGGTATCCGATTTTTAGCTCTGTGGCAACTTGAAGTTCGCTGTGTTCCTGAGCTCTGAGTCCTTCGATGAATTTTATGCTTTCGGTCATGGTCTTAAGAGCTTTATATGCATTTTCAACTTCTTGTGCTATTTCTTCTTTCTGGGCTTCTTCTGCATATATTTTTTCTGAGTGGCTTAATTGCAAAGCTTCTGGTTTCATTTTTGTATCGAATGCATTTGCCAGTTCATCTAAGCTGATGTTGTCTTTGCCTTCAGGAGCCGAATCCATGCTTTCTACAAATTGTATCTGTTCAAAAGCGTCAAGTCTTTTGTCCAATATTGAGCACAAATCATCGTATGCTCTTTTGTTGGATATTTTATAGCCAACCTTGACTTCAGTTTCAATAGATTCTTCCTGGCTAGGTGCTGGTTGTTCTTTTGGTTCTGCCTTTGGTTCAACCGGCGCGCTTGCTGGTGTTTCCGGCACTAATGGTTGTGTTCTGGTTGTCGGATTAATATACTCGTTTGCGCAGCCAATTGAATATAATAGCAATCCGCCTAATCCTACTTTAACCGTTGTTGGTAATTTGAATATTCTGTTTTTCATTTTATTCCTCCCTCCTATATGCCTTTAATCTGGCTTCAATATTTGATTTTGTAATTATTCCCTCGCTGTCTGTGAGAGATTCTATGAACTTTATGCGTTCCGTTAAATCTGCCGTTGGTAATATCGTGTTTTCAAGTCGTTTGTATAATCCATCTGCGCCATTTTCAACTATTCCTTGTGTGTATACTGGGTTTTTGCCCGGTTGTTTTGATCTGGCCCAGACAATTAAACGTCCGGCTTTGTCATATTCGTGTCCGTGGGTTTGAACTTCTTCAACATCTGGAATTTTTACTATCTTGCTTTCAATTGTGCCTGAACTATCAATTGAGCTTTGTACTGCTTCTTTTACTGTTTTTTCTATGTTTGGCGAACTTCTTCCAAAGTATGAAGACACTGCAAGTACGATTCCTGCAACAGAACCCACCAATGCCGCATATCCTGCAGTTGTAAGTATCTTGTAAAGTGTGCTTTTCGTATTATCTTTAATGTAATTGTCAACTAATGTTTTGATTTGTTCTGCTTCTGTTTTTACTTCGCCTACTGCTGTTTTGATTGCGTTTCCTTGTGCGTCTATTTGTGTTATTATTTTTGGCAGTCCTGTTGCTGGGTCTGTTAGTGCTGTTTTGATTGCTTGTCCTTGTGCGTCTATTTGTGTTATTATTTTTGGCAGTCCTGTTGCTGGGTCTGTT
>CAYUHB010000122.1:0-878 GCA_964444355.1 uncultured Methanosarcinales archaeon | reverse complement strand
AGTGCTGTTTTGATTGCGTTTCCTTGTGCGGTTAGTTCTGTTTTTACTTCGCCTACTTTTGCCGTTATTTCTGTTTTGTTTGCGTCTACTGCTGTTTTGATTGCTGTTCCTTGTGCTGTTAGTTCTGTTTTTACTTCGCCTACTGCTGTTTTGATTGCTTGTCCTTGTGCGGTTAGTTCTGTTTTTACTTCGCCTACTGCTGTTTTGATTGCTGTTGCTTCTGCTATTACTTTTGGCAGTCCTGTTGCTGGGTCTGTTAGTGCTGTTTTGATTGCTGTTGCTTCTGTTATTATTTTTGGCAGGCCTGTGTTTGGATCTTTTAGTGTGTCGTTGACTTGTCCTACTGCTGTTTTGACGTTGCCTACTTCTGTTTTTACTTCTCCTACTTTGTTTGTTATTGCTGTTCCTTGTGCTGTTACTTCTGCTTTTGTTCCGTCTACTGCGGTTTTTACTTCTCCTATGTATTTTGGTAGTCCGTTTGTTGGATCGTTTAGCGCATTAACTGCGGTTATGATTTGGTCTCCTTTTGCGACTGCTGCTTGTCCTTGTGCGTTTACTGCGCCTGTGATTACAGTTCCGCTATGGGTTACTGCGTGTTCAAGTGATGTTACTGCACCTTCTACACCACGTACTGCTCCTTCAACAGCTCCTACTGCTGTTTTTACTTCTCCTATGTATTTTGGTATTCCGTTTGTTGGGTCGTTTAGTGCGTTAATTGCGCCTGTGACTGCTAGTCCTTGTGCATCTATTTGTGCTATTATTTTTGGCAAGCCTGTTTGATCAGAAGTTAGTGCATCTTTTACTCCGTTTACTGCTGTTTTGACTTCTCTTACGTATTTTGGTATTCCGTGTCTTGGGTCGTTTTGTGCATTTATTGC
>CAYUHB010000121.1:0-3546 GCA_964444355.1 uncultured Methanosarcinales archaeon | reverse complement strand
CCACCAGTGTTGAGCGCGAAGCGCGACTCACTGGTGGAGGGCGCGAGCTTTGACACGAGTTATATTCGCTTAATTTTATGTTAGATTTATCGACTAATGAAAAACATCACGATGGATTCTTTGCAGTAAAACTGCCTGTACTCAAGGGAAGGCTTGTTCAAATATCAAAGGCTGCTCAAAAAGAAAGCGCTCATGCAGTTTTCCTGGCTTTAGAAGCAAAGGGAGAAATTCTTCCATATTTCATGAACGAACCAAAGACTGATTTTGGTCTTATGCACCAAGGTACACTTTATGGACTTGTTCCTGCCCTCTTCGCAGATAAAACAACACAATCCACACTTCAAGCTACAATAGAAAAATTACAACAGGATCCAAATTATAGAAGCCGAGCATATTCTGAATATGATTCACACGTTAGACCATACTCGCTTGTACATGAAGTGGATATTGTTGATATGCTTTATAGTGGATCAGACCCAAAGGCCATCAGAGATTTGAAGGAAATAATGACTAGATGTGAAGAGAAAGCGAAACCTGTACATGACAGAATAGCCTTAGGGTACATCTATATTATTGCCAAACAGAAAGATCCAGAAGCATTTTTTAGGCCAGAGCAAGGCGATGCGGGAGTTGCAAAAAGAAATTCTCAAGCACGCTTTACTGGATTTGGGCTTAATTCGCAAGAAAGAGTCTTCAGAGCTTTGCTAGATTTTGGACAATATTTTGAGGATAGATACAAAGATTTCAAAGAGATGCTGCCTAAACAAGCTCAATAAGTTCGGCATAGGTTTTCTTTCCCTTTGAGAAGGCTTCAGAAACGTTTAAATACAATCTTTTACCTTCTTTTTATATGCATCTCACCTGGCTAGGCCATTCTTCTATCAAGATTGAAACAGGCAACAAAACAATCTACATCGACCCATACGCAGGACCGGATGAATGGTACAAACCCTGCAGCATAATCCTCATCTCAAGATTCCACTTCGACCACTGCAGCATGGAAAAAGTCAAAAAAGCAACAGGCGACAACACGCACATCCTAGGAACGCCGGAAGTAGCAAGCCAAATCTACCCCTGCGGAGTATTACACGCAGGAGAAAGCAAAACATTTGAAGACGTGGAAGTAGTAGGAATGCCGGTAACAAACCCGCATTTAGACCTGCCAAGACACACAGAAGAAGATATTGCAATAGGATTTGTAATAATAGCAGAAAAGAAAACAATATACTTCATGGCAGACTCTGACTACCTGCCGCAAACACTAGACATGAAACCAGACGCACTATTAATCGCAGTCGGCGGAACATACACAGCAGCACCAGAAGAAGCTGCAAAAAACGCACAATTAATAATGCCAAAGCTCGCAATCCCCATACACTGGGGCGGCATCGTAGGAACAAAAGACGATGCAGAAGTATTCAAAGAACTCGCAAAAGTCCCAGTAAAAATACTAGAACCAGGGAGCTCAGTAGACATATGACAAATCATGATTTAACTTCCGCTCTGGTCTTACAGACTAATTTTCTCTTCCCCACACAAGCTAAGGGGAAGAGAAAATTACCTCGGCAAGCCGAGGCAGAGCGGCGGAGGATAGCTTAGACATATGAAACCACTCGGCGGACAAGCAATCGTGGAAGGAGTAATGATAAAAGGCACTGACAACATCTCAATGGCGGTCAGAGTTAAAAACAAAATCATAACAAAAAAAGAGCCCTTTGTTTCTGCAACAGAAAAACACAAAGTTCTTGCAATACCATTCATCAGAGGAGTAATCCATCTGTGGGAAATGATGGTAGTAGGAATAAAAGCACTCACGTGGAGCGCAAACCAGCAAGGCGAAGATGAACAACTAACACCGATTGAATGGATAGTCACATTCGGAATAGCAATAATGCTGACAATAGGGCTGTTTGTATTACTGCCGTACTACGCATCAAGGTTCGTGTTCAACCCTGAAACAATAAGATTCGGCATACTGGACGGAGTAATACGCCTCTTAGTGTTTTTCCTATACCTTGCAGGCATCGGAATAATGAAAGACGTCAAAAGAATGTTCCAATACCACGGAGCAGAACATATGACAGTCCACTGCTACGAAAGCGGAAAAGCATTAACACCAGCAAACGCCAAAAAGTTTCCAAAAGAACATCCAAGATGCGGAACAAGCCTTTTAGTATTTGTAGTAGCAGTAAGCATAGTATTATTCTCAATCGTAAGAACACCGCACTGGTACTACAACGTGCCAGCAAGAATACTGTTAATACCAGTAGTTGCAGGAATATCATACGAACTGCTCAAGTTCAGCGCAAAATACAAATGCCTCAAATGGCTCACTTATCCAGGAATCTGGACACAAAAACTAACAACAAGAAAGCCAACTGACAAACAAATAGAAGTAGCAATAGCGGCAGTTAATAGAGCAAAATGAAAATCAAAAAGATATTAGGATTGATAGGAATCATTGCATGCGTTTTACTGCTGATTTTAACAGCATTCAGAATAATAAGCTGGACCTATTTCTGGATAGGCATAATATTAATAGCAATATTTGCGTACTGGATACTGCCAAAGATGAAAAATGCTTGAAGAAGTTTTAATCAAAGAACTGAACGACAAAGGAATTCTTTACGTTAAAAATACAGGCGAATCGATTAGAGGCCTGGCTGATGCTGACCTGAAAAAGCACGGTTTCAACCCTGATGACGGCGCTGAAAAAGGCATCAAGTTCCTGTTAAAAACGAAAAAACTCCTTACGAATGAGGAAATGGACAGAATATACGAGATAACAACCGGAAACATAAATTTTCCCCTCTACAGAATAACCACTTCTGACATTAACGGATTAATGATAAAATATGAAAGAAGAAATGAGACAGAAGAAGAAATTGTTCTAAGCAGGCTCATAGAAAATGAATACAAAGAAGTTGTTTCAGTCCAGACGCACGGAAACGTCGCATCCGTCAGCACAATATATGATGATGAATTTTATCCCCAAGTTTGGGAGGAATTCCCTCCGCACGAACAATACGACCCTGAAAAACTTGTCGGAAAAATATTTGAAATAATAGACGACGAAGTGCTAAAACAATACAGGCCAATGCTGAACGACGGGAAACCCGCAGATGTAAAACTCGACGAGATACTTGATGGCATAGGAACTGCCTTTTACATGTGGAGAAACGTGCCTAAATGCAAAAAATACATACCAGATGCCCTGCTGAGAGCAGCAATGGACGAGAACATGCTCTGGACGTATGACCGCAGCAATGAAATGAAAACAATCATGCTTTTCGTATTAGGATACGTAATGAAAAACCGGGAAAAAGTAGCTGATTACGTAGAAGATAAAAGAAAAAGCCTGCCTGATGAAGACGGAAAACCCCTGATGGGACTGTACCTCGGACTGATACGACATCTCGGAAAAAAAATATTCTTCAAGAAAATCCCCGAATAAAGGGTTCTACCGTGAAGGAACAGCCAAAGCAACAACATAACCACTTTTTAACAGCATTTTTGCAACATTTGCAATATCCTGCGGGGTAACTT